>MHTR01000023.1 GCA_001823155.1 Candidatus Wildermuthbacteria bacterium RIFCSPHIGHO2_01_FULL_48_25 | reverse complement strand
ATTTTCTCCTGCAAGGCAGCCCTGGCTTTTCTCAATTCCAGAGCATCAAAGATGAGAGCTTTGACGTCGCGAGCCCGCAAGAGCTTTTGAAAGAACTGGAAAGGATCATTTCCGCGCCTCCTCCTTTGAGGAGTATTGTTGACGCTCCAAGCTCGCTTTTGACCACAGGAGGAGTTCTTGAGTGGACCAATACCCAGCGTGTTACCTTTGGATTGCAACCCTTGAAAGCAAATGAACAGTTGCGCGTTGCGGCTTTTGCAAAGCTGGAAGATATGTTTGAGCGCCAATATTTTGCTCATGTTTCACCTATCGGCCAATCTGCCGGAGACTTGGCTACTCTTGCGGGGTATGAATTCATTACTATAGGAGAGAATCTTGCTTTGGGAAATTTCGAGGATGACGAGAAACTGGTTGAGGCGTGGATGAACAGCCCTGGGCACCGGGCCAACATTTTAAACTCAAAGTATCGCGAAATTGGCATTGCGGTTGGAAAAGGCATGTTTGAGGGAAACTCTCGGTGGCTTGCTGTTCAAATATTCGGAAAGCCGCTTTCTGCCTGTCCCGAGCCTGCTCCTACTTTGCGAGCGCAGATAGAAGCATTTGAACTCAATTTAGATGTACTACAGCAAGAGATGTTGAGCTTGAGAGAAGAGCTTGAAAACACAAAGCCCAAAAGGGGAGAGGAATACAATCAGAAAGTGGATGCGTATAACGCGCTTGTGGCTCAGTACAACGAACTCATTGAGGCAACCAAGGTATTGGTGGTGCAATACAACCAGCAGGTGTCTAGTTTCAACGCCTGCCTCTCGCAATAAGAGAAATAAAAAACCGTCTCAACCCAGATAATTGAGACGGTATGGACTTTTCAGAGGGCCTGACCTGGAACGGAGGGCTGACTCCGTGCACAGTATCAACCTGCTTGCGTTCGGAGTAATTCCGAGGCCAGACCTCTGAGGTACGAGATGAGCCGAGTTGTCCAGACTCTTTTTGATGGCCGTCTCGACGCTGAAAAGAGTATACTAGAAGTAGCTTATACTGTCAACATTCGGCGCTTGACGAAGACAAGAGAATTCGATACTGTTTAGGCAGTAGCGAGTGGAAAGGAAAATAGGGAGGGAGGCCGTAGACATGGTCTTAACAGCCGAGAACAAACTGGAACTTCCGCGTTATCCTGCTCATACAGGGCCAAGTTCTGAATATAAACAATGGTTCGGCCGCAAATCCATACACAGCTACCAAGAAATGCATCGAGTACGCTGGCCCGAGTGGGAATTTGAGCGGAACTGTGTGGCAGCACTAGTTGTTGCGGGAATCGGTCACCGAAAGTGTCCGGTCCGGCGGCCGTGGGCGTACACATGCATAGCAGGCGCCATGATTGTGGCGTTCGCAGATACCTGGCCAGTGATTCCCAAGAAAGGATTTGGTTCAGAGGCGGATATCGAAGAAATCCTTTGGGAAGCACTTTGGGAGGCGGTCGGGAAGAACCGTGAAAAGCTTGACGCGGATTTCCTCGGGGCAATGATGAGGAATCTTTTGCCCCGGTCGTCGGAGAGTCGCTTCGCAGACAAATGGCACAACCCTGACACCGGCTTTGCCGATTCTTCTGCCGGGCGGGTGTGCAACTTGCGGCAAGAGCGCATTCGGGAAGGGAAAAAAGCTCTGACACGCCTACCAGAACCTGTACAGGCCTCTGTAAGAGAAGTGGCCCGGCATGTGCCGCGAATGACCAGAATAGTGGTTACGCACATTAGCCGCGCTGAGCACCCCTGATAGTTCTCGGTTCGACAAGGCGGTGAGTTTCAACTCGCCGTTTTTATTTCAATAAAAAGGCCGGGAGATTGTGGTGTCTCCCGGCAGTGAAGCATCAAGCGAGTGTTTGGTCCAGAGTGCAGATTGAAGGATTACCGAGAGTGGGAGAAAGAACATACCCTGCCTCGTCTCCTTGTGCAAGCACCAGTACTGGCGGCGCTGCTGGTACTTTGCCCCGAATCCAGATGCCGTGCCTCCGACTCAATACCTCAAGCGCTTCTGCGAATCTGCGCGCACGCTCGCGCATTCCGTTTTTCCAGGGAAGATCGGGCCACAATCTTTGCGCAACGTCCAAAGCCCGCGCAATGCTCAATTCCTGTATCGGCCTGACCTTCCTTAGGTCACTTTCTTTTACCGGTTTCAGATCGTAGGGAGGCGGCACGCCAAAGGGTTTGCCGACATCCTTGCTCTTTATCGGGCCGCGTGCGTCAAACAGGCCTCCATCAGGTCTTTGCAAAAGTGCGTGGCGTATGGTTCCCCCGTGTGTGAGGCCTACTATGGGCCAATCAAGATTTTGTTGGAGCGCGACGGCAAACGCGTAACATTCTCCGTCGAGGTAAACTCCTACGCAAAAGTCGTAGAGCAGTTGTGTGCTTTCTTCGTCGAGGTTCTTGAATGTAATTGTCAAAGCAGCTATCCTCCTTTGCATGATTCCTATACCCCATATCTCCAGTTTTTACAAGAGTTGACTTATAGCAATAAACGTGGTATTTCTGTTGCAGTAGCACACGACGTGGTTTTACAAAAGGGGGATAGATTGGTAAACGTTCAGGAGTACGCTCAACGTGAGCCCGAGTGGATTACAAGCGGAGACACCAGGCTTGCCGCGACCGTTGACCGGCGAGACCTCGAGCACTGGATGATTGGTGTTCACGGGGGACACTCGCAGAGTAAGCGCAAGGGCGCTCGTTGGGCCCATTTGTGCGAACTTGCTGAACGGTTGGGCTGGTCGTTCGCAGCATTCGATCTGCGCGACGAAGACGGCGACTCCGAGCCCCATCTCGACGCGACCATTACCCAGAGTCGCGTCGACTTGGATCTCGTGATCCAGACCCTTGTGCCAGAAGACGGCAAAGTCGTTCTCTGGGGGCACAGCAGGGGAGCATTTGTTTCCTTTGCGTGGGCAGCAACTCGCCAGTTTCGTAAGGTTGCCGTGCGTAAGGTTGTCGCGTGTATTCTCGTGGCGCCTGCATGGGGCAACTACGCGCGGTTTCTCACTCGCATCGCAGAAGTGGGAGTGAACGAGGCCTCGTTCCGGGAAATGGGCGAGGTAAGTTACCTAAGGCGGGGCAAGCCCCAAACCCGAACCTGGGACGATATGGAAGACACAAGGCAGTGGGATCGCCTCGAGTCTCTTCTTGCAACAAGCTTCACGACTCCCACGCTCGTCATTCACAGTAGGAATGACGAGGTGATACCGTATGAGTTGTCGGAGAAATTCGGTGATCTCGATATATGGGCAGACGTGCGCATCACGCCGCGTGGAGATCACCAGTTCAAGGGCCACGAGGAATGGCTTATTTCTGAAACAGAGGTGTTCCTGCGGCACGAGAACGTTATCTGAACAACGGATTCGGCCAGCAAACAAACGGGCTGGGATGGTTTACCACCATTCCCCGCCCGCTTTTATTTCTTCAGCTCTTGACAGCACTTCGTGTATAGTTATACACTAAGTATAATGAAACGAAAGAAGCCAAGTACCAAAGAACTCCACTTCGCGGTCTTAGCCACCGACGTGGTCATTTTTACTATTCACGAAAAAATTCTCAAGGTTCTTTTGATCGATGTGCATATACCACCTTTTTATAAGCATATGCTCGGCGTGCCTGGCGGTTTGATACGCCCCCATGAAACCGCCGATGCGTCGGTTCGCCGCCATTTAAAAGGCAAGACAGGCGTTGTCCCTTCCTATATCGAGCAGTTGTACACGTTCAGTTCGGTCAATCGCGACCCAAGAGGCAGGGTGGTATCTGTGGCATATCTTGTGTTAGTTTCTCCAGAAGCAATTTCCAAAAGCCTCAATGCGAGAAAAGTATACTGGAAAGATGCAAAACGCCTTCTCAACCTTGCATACGATCACAACGAAATCGTGAAAAAGGGCTTGGAGCGTCTTGAGGCAAAGCTTGGGTATTCCACTATAGCCCAAGGATTCTTGAAGCCCCAATTTACCTTAGGCGAACTGCAAGAAGTTTACGAAGTTGTGCTGCGAAAGAAGTTTGACAAGCGCAACTTCCGGAAGAAGCTTTTCGCGCTCAACCTGGTACGGCCTACTGGAGGAGAAAAGAGGGGAGGGGCAAACAGGCCTGCGGCACTCCACAAGTTTGCGAAAAGGCAAACAGAGTTCTTTCAATTTCTTTGATCTAAAGGAGTTCGGACGTCTGACCGGGAGTTAGCCGCCTGGACTTCTTTGAAGCCCGGGCGAACCTTGACAATTTAATACAAAACTGGTAGGGTTTTGCTGCTGAACCTTGACAATAGATATCTGGAAAAGAGTCAAGCGGAGGGGAATTTCGTGATAGAAATACGGAACGATTTTCACCTATACCAAGTCGGCAAGCAGGTGGCAGAGACCGGTACCTACCGGCTCTACCTCTGCCGCGACGAAGCAGGGAGTCAGTGCCTTTTGCAGATTGCGCTTGCGACAGCTAACAACGGCGGTCTTCAGCGCACAGCCTACGTTCTAAAAGAGCTTGAGCGCTATGCTGATGAGCTTGAAGAAGAGTACGCGCGTGTGAAGAAGGATCCCGAAGCCATGCTTAACTACAAGCTCGGGTTTCCCGAACTTGTAGACAGCTTCGTTTCCCAAGAACAGGGAGCGCGGCACATCAACATCCTTGCGTTTAGGAACGTAGGGGATGTGAGGAGCATGGTGCCATTGAGCAACATCACGGCCAAAGACAGGCTTCGTGTTGACGAGCGCACCAGCGCGTGGATCATGGGGAAACTTCTCAAACTGCTCGTATTTGCGTTCAGTGAGGGATTCTCCATTGAAGCGACCGGGAACAACGTCTTGATCGAGCCGAAGCTGCACTATGTGCTGATCTTCGATTGGTCAACAGCGCAGGTATTTCCCGAAGCGGTCCCAAGAGAAACGCAGAGTTTGCAGATCTCAAAAGCCGCCCAAGCGGTTGTTGTCGTGCTGGGAGGTGAACTGGAAACAGGCACATTCCCAGACAACAGCACCAAGGCGTATACCGATTTCGTCCTACATCTGGCACGAGGAGGCATGCGAGACGCAGAACAAGCACACAAGGAGTTCTACGCATTGGTCGATGCGCTCTGGGAGCGCAAGTACCATCCATTCACCACTAAACCGTTGAGGAATGAAGAGGAGAACTGACCATGGGAAAGAGAACGTTCTCGCGCGAAGCCTACTCGCTGGCAGCTGAAACATTCGTACCAAAGAGTGGCCCCGCGACGTTCCGGGCAGAGCAAGTAGCCCGTGAAACTGGCACGTTGAATCCGCTTGTCGATCCGGCAGGCTACGGCGTGATCCGCCGATCGCTGCCGCGACTCGAAAAGCGAGCAGACGGCCTCTGGGTTCTCACGGTTGGCACGCCAATACCAAAAGAAGTTCGCGTGGACACAACCGGCAGCATGGGTGGCAATGTTGACATTGCCCTTCGCGTTCTGCCGAAAGACTACGAGCTGTGCAGCGGCGTGCTGCCTGGCTACGATCTTCAGAGCGCGATCGGGATCTTTGGCGACGTAGGAGACAGGTTCGTTCTGTGCCGGCCGCAGTTCGAGATGGTGGCCGAAAAAATCGTTGAACAGCTTACGCTCATGGTTCCCGAACGGGCAGGCGGCGATGCGCCCGAAGATCCGCATTATGGATTGTTCGGCGCTGCTTTCTTGACTGCTGTGTACATCGTTCGGATCGACCTCAAGGGGTACGACTTTACGGTGTCGGACGCGCCGGGCCGCGATTGGCTCGACGAGAGTCAGCTCCGCCGCATTTTCGGTCCCGAGGTGTTCGAAAAAGTGGCCGAGAACGGCCACAAGGTGGATTCCCGTGACCTGCCGAGTACGATGGAGGTTGTCCAGGACCTGCTGAAACGGGCGCACGCCTTTTTCCTGCAGGTCGGAGACGCCCCGAGTACAACGCGGTTCTGGACAGGAGTGTTCGGCGCAGAGCGCGTGGTCGTTCTGCCAAGCACAGAGCTTCTGCCCCAGGTGCAGGCTGCGATCATCGGCCTTACCGAAGGAACTCTCGACCTTAGCAGTGTTGAGGAGTTCCTCCAGGAAAACAACGTTGAAAGGGACGACGCGAAAAGGATCGTGCGTTCTGTCGCCAACATCCCCATAGGCGCCCAGGCAGCTCTGCCCAACTTTGGCAAGCGGCCGCAAAAGGGTGATCTGTTCAGGGAAAAGACCGATGTCTGGCCGATCGACCCGAGCGAAGTCGATTCAGAGGGCGCGCCTTCGGAAGAAAGCGGCGACCCCGAAGGGCCCAAGTGGCTCTAGGAAGGAGATGAGAGGTGGCGGTGAAAAAAGTATACACCGTCACCGATCTTGGTCCGGGTGACGGCGGCAAAGGCGGTGTGGTGCACAAAATCACAACAATGATGCGTGCCCACACCGTTGTGAAGGTCGGAGGAGCTCAGGGAAGCCACGGCGTTTGCACCTCAAGGGGTGAACGCTTTGCATTCAGCCAATGGGGCTGTGGCACATTCGAAGGAGTAAGGACGTATCTTTCTCCTCGCATGGTGGCTTCCCCTGTGGGTTTGCTGAACGAAGCCAGCGCGCTTCGGTACGAACACGGGATTCACGATCCCTTCAGCATGCTCACGGTAGACAGGGACGTGCTCTGTGCCACGCCGTACCACGGGATTGCTTCGCGCCTCAAAGAAATGGCGCGGGGCAAGAACCCCCGCGGTACGATCGGCACAGGAGTAGGTGAGGCGTATCGCTATTCGGAGCGGCACCCAGGTTTGACGATTCGGGTTCGCGACCTTTCGCGGCTCGATATCAGAGACCGGCTTGTTGCAATTCGAGAACAGGTGCGGCGCGACACCACAAGCATGATCCCTGAGTTTCTTCCTCATGACCTTCACCAGGTAAAACTGGAAGTCGGCCGTCTGTACGACGACGACTTCCTGAGCTACTGCGCGGAGCAATTCAAAGAAGTATCCCGGCAAGCTACGATCGTTGACCGCGAGTATCTCGAGCGAGAGATCCTTTCTCGAGACGGCGTGGTCGTGGTCGAAAGCTCGCATGGGGTGCTCACGGATCGCTACCGCGGTTTCCACCCCCATACCAGCGCAATCCGAACGCTGCCGCGCTTTGCAAAAGCAATGCTCAGAGAGGCTGGATATGGCGAAGAAACGGTGAGCATCGGTGTGTTCCGGGCCTACGCCATTCGCCACGGTGCCGGGCCTCTTCCAACTGCAGACGCAGCTATGGCCGAAAGCCTGCTGCCTGGCAGCCACAAAGAAGAGAACCGGTACCAAGGAAAAGTGCGCGTTGGCCCCCTTGATCTTGTTCTGCTCCGCTACGCCATAGAGGCCTGCGGAGGTTCAGAGGCCTTCAACGGGTTGGCTGTTACCTGGTTCGACCAGATCATGGCCAATAAAAGGTGGGATCTTTGCGATCGCTACGCGAACGCCGAGAATCCCGAGTACTTCACAGAGAAGGGAGCGCTGAACGTCAAAGGAGGAGAAGACGAAGAGCACCTCGAGTACCAGGAACGTTTGGGTAAGCAGGTTTTGGCTTCTAAGCCCATAGTCACCACTCTCGAGATTCCGTCTGAGGCCGGGCGCGACGAGCTATACTCGCTCTGCGCAAACGTTCTCAATGGAGCATTGGGAGTGCCAGTCCGAATGGTTTCATTCGGACCAACCGAGCAAGACAAGGTGTGCAGGTAAGGAAGGAGAGCGACAGTGGCAGTAGATACGGACCAGGTAAAGAGCAGGCTGGAGGAACTAGGCGTGCCGGTTGACGTGATCGAAAAGATCAAAACAGACCTGGGCGCTTCGACAGTGGAAGATCTGGCCGGCTTGACCGAGGACGATCTTGTTGCAGCTGGAATGAAAAAGCTGCCGGCAAGGAAGTTGGTCTCGGCACTCGCGCCGGCCCGGCCCGCAAGCGAAACAGCCGCAGTGGCTGTTTCGTTCGATGCGGTGCTTCCGGCAGTTCCGAGCGACAGCTCGTGGCTCGAGGCGCTCAAGGCCGGAGGTGTTCTCAAGGTTGACCAGTCGAGTGTCATCTCGGCGGTTCGCGCGGCGCTTGCGTCTCGCGTGGGACTCTTCGATGTTCTTAACCTTCTGGTGAAGGCCATGGAACGATTCGCCGACGAGAACGACGAACAGGTTGACCCCGCGTTCTTCAAGCTTCGCCGAGACATGACGCGCCGCAACTACGCCGAGATCTTCGAGGCCCTCGAGGGTTTCGACGGCAACTACGTGACCGAGACCAGGAGAAAGCAGTTGCTCGGCCGAGTTGACGAACATCTCTGGCCCGCGATCGCCGCCTTCTTTGAGCAGCTGCGTTCGTGGCAGTCGGCCTGGATGCAGGGTGCTGCGAATCCGGCCATGATGATGAGCGTTCTCATGGCCAGCTCTGGTGGCGGGAACGTCATACCTCCGGGCATGATATCGCCGCCAGAAACCGGAGTGCTGCGCGACCATGCTGACGCAGTCGCAGATGCCATCAATAGGGTGTTCGCGGGAACCGGCGTGCAGATCGCAGCCGCCCTCGCCTACGACGCAGTCAAGGTCAAGGAAGCTCTGGAGAACCCTCGATTGCCCGGCATGATCGGCGCCGCGAATCGCGAGCAGATGCTCAAGCAGCTGGGAGTGGCGGTTTCAGCCACCTACCCACGGCTCGAGAACAACCTGACGCGTTTCGTCCTCTCTATCATGGGCGTCAAGGACCAGCCGGCGGGCAACGAAGAGCTCCAGTACTTCGGTGCCCTGTACATGCTCGGCTCCCAGATCCCCTGGGATCAGCTGAGCAACAGCTACGCAGGCGGCAGAATGCCAAGCGGCATTGGCGCCGATCGGAAGGGGCGCATCTAGTTCTTTAGCCCGTAAAAGGAACGGGCAGGGCCAAGCATACGAATGCTTGGCCCCTTTTATTTCTAAACAAAAAACCGTTAGCTGGGAACTAACGGTCGTTATATTAGGGGAGCAGGGAGTTTGGGCAGAAAGACCTTGCTCAAAAAGAGCTTTGTCGCGAGCCACCTGTAGCCTGAATCCCAGAAGGCGCTCTTGCCGTCAACGCTGTCGGGGTACGGCGCGCCGTAGCGGGCGAAGAATCTTTCGTACCCGTTGTGCATGAGCCGGTACTGCAGGGAAGCGCTTTCAAGGCTCTCAAGATACAGCCTTCGCGCGTTCTGTCTGTGGAGCGTGCCGCTTGTGTCAGAGAGGTAGGGAAGCAGCAGTCGTAGGCAGAGCTCGCGTATGACGGGCTTTGGCCCTATCCACGCGGCTCCGAACAGGGCGTGTGTCCAGTAGCTTTCTCCCAGCGACACGTCAGGGCTTTCAAAATCCCGAACCCTAAGCAATCCATTTCTTTCCTCGAGCCAGAACTCAACCACGTTTGGGATGAGCACATGGCTGAAGGTTCGCGCGAGGAGTTCCTGCAGCCTTTGTCGGATTACAAAGGGTGTTCCTGGCCTCACAAACACCGCGACATCAATGTCTGAGTTCCGCGTGCCGTATCCATTCAGACGGGAACCATACACGAGAACCACGGGGTAGATGAGGTTGGATAGTTCGCGCGTTGATTCAATGGACGAAACCATCCCATGCATGTCAACCAGGTTCGTGATGAAGTTCAGGTTTTCGGAGAATGGTCCTTCCAGCTTCGGGCGAGCGATGTTGAGTTCTGCAAGTTGTTTTTCGTCGACAATGCCGAGGTGGCAGAACCGGCGAAAAGTCTTTACGAGAGCATCCTTTACGTCAGAGGAATCGCTTTCCCAGAGCTTCAGCAGGGTTGCCCTGTGCTGCGCGTACAGCGCGCGCGCTTTTTCGAGGTCGACTGCGGCAATTGACTCAACCGTTTTCCTGATTCCTTCAGTCAGCACTTCCTGGCTTGCGTCCGCACGTTTGCCCTGGATAATCAGTTTGCTTACGTGTTCGCTCAAGGCATCAACTGCCTCTTCGCGCTCACGCTTTTTCAGCCACGCCGCGCGTTTTTCGGTGATAGGCGCGGTGTTTTTTACTGCTTCGGGCTGCTCTGGTTTGAGTGTGCCCCGAACAGCTGAAAGCGCGTCAGCAACGCTGTCTCGCAAAGTTTGGTCTTTGATTTCTTTCGCGAGTCTTTCTGCGTCCTCAACCGTCATCCAGCCTTTTTCAATGAGTACTGGAATGAGGTGAGCAGCTTTTACCACGCGGGGCAGATCGCTTTCGCGCAACTCTATCTCAAGCACGTCGCCATCGGTAAAGTTTGCGCGCACGTCATGCGCCGAGAGAAGGCTTTTCCATGCCTCCATATACGCATGCCTGAATTGTTCCACAGCCTGCTTGAGTTTTTCCCCTGGAGCACGCCATGCCTTTTTTGGCATGAGCTCAAAAGGAAAGTACAAGACAAGCCGTCTGTAGTCACGTTCAGACAGTAAGCCGCTCAGGGACGAGTACAGGCCTGCTGCCTGCTCTTCGGTGAGGTGTCCTTGGTCGATTGCGGTTTCAAGAGGAATATCCGGCCGGGGCAGAGAGTCCAGGACGTTTTGAAGGCGCCTGTTCAGCTCTGCGCGCTCCGTAATCTGTTCGCGGAAGGTCTTGTTGCCGAGAGTGGTTTCATCCCACAGTTCTGCAGCTTTTGCGAGGCTAAAAAACGATTCAACGGGAACGAGCGATACCGACACATGCGCCTCCTTTCTTCGTACTTTGCTTCAATTGTCAAAAAACAGCTTCTTATTGAACGTAAAGAAGTACCGTAACTATAAAACAATTAGACTAAAAGTCAAGCTTTAGTTGACAAAGTATGCTGGCTAGATACAGTAGATAAAACCACAGGAGGCAGGCCATGGTTATGCTCGATGAGCTCCCAAGCGCAACGTGTTACGACTGTTCACATACTGCTTCTGTCAGCTCTTTCCTTCCCATTTTCACGGTCAATGGCGACATGCTCGAATGTCCCGACTGCGGCAGCGTGAATGTTGTACTGGCGGGCGATGCGTCAGAAGGAGACGAGCGAGTTGCCGACTGAAACCGTTCAGCAAGGCCCAAAAGCAGTGTGCAGTGCTTGCGGCTTCACGGCGCACCCAGAAGATTTTCAGCCCTCGCCTTCGGGCTGCCACGACCTGGTATGCCCCGACTGCAACAGCCCCGACGTGCAGCGCGCAGACGCAACCAACAGGGACGACTAACCTCGTCCCATTTTATTTGCTTGACTTTCTTTTCAATTTCGTTACACTACCCCTAGCTTCTTGTGCGTGAATGGGGGTGTTGAGTGCACAAAATATTCTGTTTCACCGTGGGCGGAGCAAATCTGACCAGCGAGATGCGCACGTTCCTATTCAGGACTGCTTGTTCCATGTATAGGGAAAACAAAGGAAGGGTTCGTGTTGTCACCGATGACCTTGAGGGAGTGGTCGAAACCCAGTCCAAGACAGCTGGTTTCGGCGCCATTTTCGGCATTTTGTTCCACGCAGAGCTCGACACGGTTTACGGAAAGGCAACCGTAGACTACATCGTTCGAACACGGGACATAGAGGATTTTGACCCCGAAGATCTTCAATGGCTGTACCTCACTATGGTTCCAATGTCTTCAGCACCACCTGGCGCGCGAAACGCGCAGTGGAACTAACGTCCTGGGACGACTAACCTCGTCCCTCTTTTATTTGCGTTTGTTCAGGGGTACCATAGCTTCATGGAACCCTTAGCTTCAAAGATAAGGCCAAAGAGCTTAAAAGAGTTTTTTGGCCAGGAACATCTGGTAGGGGAAGGTAAGCCCTTGAATGTTGCCATTGCCCAAAAACACTTATTTTCCTTTATTCTGTGGGGCCCGCCGGGTTCTGGCAAAACAACCCTGGCAAAGATATACGCAAAGAGTCTTAACGCGAAACTTTATGAGCTTTCCGCGGTATCAGCGGGCAAAGCAGACATTAAGAAGATCGTGCAGGACCCTTCGACAGGCTCAGGGCAAGTAGCACGGCCAAAGGTACTGTTTTTAGACGAGATACACAGGTTCAACAAAGCCCAGCAGGATTTTCTTTTGCCATATGTTGAAACTGGGGAAATAACATTGGTTGGAGCCACAACCGAAAACCCGAGCTTTGAGGTCATTTCTCCTTTGCTCTCGCGTTGCAGGGTGTTCGTGCTCAACGAACTTTCAGGCGCGGAAATGGCAAAAGTAATAAAGCAGACGGGGTTTAAGCTCGACAAGACCGCTACAGACTGGCTCGTTGCCATGGCAAACGGAGACGCGAGACAAGCGATTTCAATGCTTGAGAATACCAAAGAACTGTACGGTACGATTACATTAGAGACACTCAAAGATACGCTCCAGGCAAAGTTCCTGCGCTATGACAAAAAGGGCGAGGAGCACTACAACACCATTTCAGCTTTTATTAAGAGCATGAGAGCGTCACAGCCCAACGCGGCCCTGTATTATCTGGCCCGAATGATAGACGCGGGAGAAGACCCGAAGTTCATAGCACGAAGAATGGTTATCTTTGCTTCAGAAGACATTGGTTTAGCCCAGCCAACCGCTCTTGTTGTTGCCAACGGGGTTTTTCGCGCGGTTGAGATAATAGGCCTGCCCGAGTGCGCCATAAACCTCGCGCACGGAGTCGCGTACTTGTGCCAGTGCAAAAAAGACAGGAGCGCGTATGACGCGTATTTCAAAGCCGCGGGTGATGTGAAAGAATACGGCAACCTGCCTGTTCCCTTGAAATTGAGAAATGCTCCAACCAAGCTTATGGAAGAGCTGGAGTATGGGAAAGACTATGAGAAATATACTAAAGAAGATTTACTGCCTGAACAGCTCAAGGGGAAGGAATATTTAAGAAAACCTTGACAGGGTATAATATGTATGGTAGTATCCATATGCTTGAAGACTAAGAGACGGGGTCGGGTTTCTGAAGAAAAGCAAGATAACATAACATTGAACGTAAACCTATGACAGGAACAATCAAGACACTTACGGATAGGGGGTTTGGATTCATTGCCCGCGAAGGCGAAGCAAAGGATCTTTTCTTCCATTCCAAAGATTTGAGCGGCGTGACGTACGAAGAGCTCAAAGTGGGTGACAGCGTTTCTTTCGACGTCGTTGACGGAGAGAAAGGACCAAGCGCCCAGAACGTGACACGAGCCTAACACGCAGTTCTAACAAAAAACCATCGCGCTATGCGGTGGTTTTTTGTTTTGTTGAGTATATTTCCTTAGCAGACTTTTGACAGAAGACTGGTTTCCTTGTAATATAGGTGCGGGCCATTTAGGAAGGATAGGGGGATATGAAGAAGTTTCGTTTCGGGTTCTGGTTTCTGATACTGGCACTTGTTCTGACAGTGGGGCTCCTTGGAGCTCCCAGCGTGCTCGCAAGAGGAGGGCCCAATGTCGGATGCGCCACTATTCAGGGTGGCACCATCAGCGACAACGCCGGCAATCCCGTGCAGGTTGGATTTGACCAGTACGGGTACAACTACCAGGCTCATCTGTTCGTCGGCACCTACGACGCCTTTGACCGCGTCATCGGGAACGACACCAGCGACTTCGCAGACGACAGTCTGATCATGAAGTGGAGCGATGCCTGGCTAGCCAACGTTGACTGTGACGGCGACGGAAAACTCGACCGTGGTCTGGTGGACGGAGTTGTCGGTGGTATCAGTCTGGGATGGCTCACAAACCAGAATGAGGGCGACTACGACTCAGATGGCGACGGAACGCAGGACGCCCACTACACGTACTTCGTGAAGATCGTCTGGACCGGTCCGGGTAGCCCGCTTTGGGGTCAGTACACGGTCATCCAGGAGGTGTACAACGACCCGGTGGGCGGCTTCCACGGGCTTCAGTCCAAGGTCGGAGCGCCCGGATTCGGGCTCAACGACCAATGGACCCAGTAGACGAGGAGTAATCCTCGTTTCAATCGCAGGGCTGCAGCACATGTTGCAGCCTCTTTTTATTTCCTTGACTTTCTTTTTAATTTCGTAGATGTTAGACGCTCGGCGTCTAACACTCTCATCCTTCGTCTTTAGTTCGCCCCGTTTCATTTAAACTAGGGTTACCCTAGTTTTGGCATAAAAAACTCACTTTCCTAATAGTAAGCCCCCGATGCGTTCGCACGGGGGCTGGGTTGAACGGGGAGCTGGTTCTACGTGTTGAACTGCATTCGGTCGAGCTGGCGTATCAGGCTCGCTTTGGTTCCGGCGTGTGCCGGGTGCATGCTCGAGCCGGGGCACTGCGTATTGTACATTAGGAAGTTAAAATTGTCAAGATTTCATGTGGCGAGTTCGATGGTTTTTATTGCCTTAATAAAAACGGCCTCGAAGTCGAACTTCAAGGCCTTTCCAACTATTCTTCTATCAAGGCGAGTGCCTGTTCCTCCATGGCAATCTGCGTGGTGAGGTTCTGTATATGCTGGTACAGTATTTGGCGTTCTTGAAGCCAACTTCGGGCCGTCTCGCCGAGCCTTCGCCAGATCTCTAGCGCAGTACGCTCTGTTTTCTCAACGATGCGTGCGGGGGTTGCTTCTTGGATATCTACCGAGACAGCAATCTGGAGACCATAGTTCTTGTATCCCGGTTCCCCCTTGAATTGCACTGCCACGAGAATCCAGAGCGCATCACGAGTCAGGCCCCAGAAATGCAGAATACCGTCTGGCGAGGATACACCTCCTGGAGGTGCCTGATATCCGCTATGAGGGACGTAGGTGCATTTCCAGATGGTGGCGAAAACACCCTGCGTTTCCAGCGAGAAACGCTTGTCTCCTACTAAGGGACGAGCGAAACCGAGTCGCGTGGCGGAGTTTCCCGAACGGAGACATTCAACGTCTCCCAATTTGCGAAGCGTGATCGAGTCGAAGTGCGGCTTGAGAAGGACTCTTCGAGCCTCTAGTAGCTCGAGCCATTCTCCGTAATCGGGCTGGGTTGTGCGAACGAGCAGTTTCAGTCCTTTAGTTGAGGGCATACCCTCACCTCCTTCTTGTATGCAAGAGGCATACCTCTCGCGCCTCCTTTATACTCGCTGAGCTTTCCGTTGTCAATCAGTTGGCTCCCGGGCGATTTTTTGGTAGGATACTTCCATGAAGCGTGTATTTCTTATACACGGGTGGGAGGGGAATCCAGAAAAGGACTGGTTTGTTTGGATTAAAAAAGAGCTCGAGCAGAAGGGGTTCAACGTCATTGCTCCTGCCATGCCAGACCCGATGAACCCAAAAATGGATGCCTGGGTTTCTTACCTTACCGAAGCAGTGGGAACTCCAAACCAAGATACCTATTTTATCGGGCACAGTTTGGGTTGCATTACTATTTTGCGTTATTTAGAAACACTGCAAGATGATCAGAAGATCGGTGGAACTGTTCTGGTAGCAGGGTTTGGTTCTAACTTGGAATACGCAGATTACAAAAATGAACTGATAGGTTTCTTTGAAACTCCTATTGATTGGGAGAGAATTAAGAAACATTGCAGTAGTTTTGTAGCTATTCACTCAACAGACGATCCTTGGGTATTGGTAAAACACAACGCTTTGTTCCGAGAAAAACTTGGTGCCAGATCGATTATAGAACAGGGCAGGGGACATTTTAATGATAAGGAATACCCAGTCATCTTAGATGCCTTTTTGGGTATAATCACGAAGAGGTAACATTATGCGAGGTTCCTTAGTGTAAGTGTATGAAAATCTTTATAAAAGCGAAGCCGGGGGCGAGGGAAGAGGGGATTGAGAAAATTGATGAAGCGCATTTCGTGGTTTCGGTGAAGGAGCCGCCAAAAGAGGGGAGAGCGAACAGGGCAATTGAGAAAGCTTTAACAGAATATCTTCACAAACCTGTGAAACTCGTTTCTGGCTTTGTTTCCCGCCAAAAAGTCTTCGAAGTGGGGGAGTAGTCCAAAACTAGGGTAACCCTAGTTTACATTGTGCGACATTCTTGACTTTTTGTTCTTTATGATTAAGATAGCGTCAGCTAGGCTCAAGGAGGCAAAACGTGGTTCATCACAGGGATCCAGAATGTGACACAGCAATGGTGCGGCTTCTCGACGCTCTTTGCGAATGGGAGCGGAGAACCGGCAGGAGATCCACGCTCGTTTTCGTGCCTCACACACCCGACGAGCAATACGTGGTTGCGCAAGATGGTAAACCGGTGGCAACTCCACGGGGCATGATAAGCGACATACTCGAGATTGCTCTAAGGGAAAGGGGACGGTTGGGGGCATGATGCCCTAGGGTTAATCCCCAAGGTATGTATCACTGATAGGAGACATCTTATCAGTGTTTTTATTTCAACAAAGAAAAAGACCGCAGGCGACTTGTGATTAAGTTCCACCTAGGTGTGGATAACTAAGCGGAGCTTAGTTTATATTGTAGGCGCCCTTGTATGGGCGCTTTATATAATCCACACACTAGGTGGAACTTATACTAGGCCGGGCCTAGTTTTACTTAAGGTTTTTGCCGCTGTGGAATTGACGATGAATATCTCGGAGGCGTTTGTTGGTGACGTGGGTGTAGATTTGGGTGGTCACAATGTTTTTGTGACCCAGGAATTCTTGAATGGTGCGGAGGTCTACACCTTGCTCAAGCAAATCAGTTGCGTATGAATGGCGTAGGGTATGAGGAGTAGTGAATAGGGGAATGCCGGCTTTGATTGAGTACTTCTTCATCATTCTTTCGATAGAACGGCTTGTGAGCCGGTTTTCTTCCTTAGTTCGGCCCCTGTAGTTGATAAACAAAGCCTTTTGCTTGTCTTTGCGCGTATTGAGATACTTTTTAAGCCATTCCAAAGCCCGTTCTGAAAAGTACACGGTTCTGGCTCTGGAACCTTTACCAATAACACTTAACTCAAAGTCCTTTTTATCTGAACTGAAATCAAATTGTTCCTTGTTGAGTGCTATGAGTTCTGCAATACGCAAACCAGTGGAAAACAAGGCTTCCAGGATCACTTTATCCCGTAGTCCAGAGGGGTTTGTAGCATCTGGTGCATCCAAAAGCTTCTGGATCTGTTCTAGGTTTAAGAACTTGATGGTTTTCTCCTTGTCTGCGTCCTTTGGCAGGGTTACTTTCTCTGGAGGCAGTGAAACTATGTCTTTGGCTACAAAGTAGCCCAGAAGGGCTCGCAGGGCTATTAAATAGTAGTTCTGGGTGAGCTTAGACAGGCTTTTGCCAGCCTTATCCTGGTGCCGAGACAAGTAAAGCCTATAATCCCAGACATCCTGGGCAGTAAAGTCAGCTGGAAGAAGGCCTTGGCGGTTTTTGGAAGAGAGCCAGGTAGAGAACTTCTTGAGATAGTGATTATAATTCTCTTGAGTTTTGCTGGACAATCCGCGTTCTACTTCGCAGTAATCAAGAAAATCAACTATATGTTCAAGTATTGGCTTTTTTGATTTTTCCATAGGGAAGTGCTTATTGTGCAACTCCGGAACCTTTTATATCTTAAAAGTCGCTTAACCTATATTGTGCGACCTATCCTATATTCACAATAACCCTCCCCTATAACCGTGTCAAGGGCTGCTTTTTGAGAGTAAAATAAGGCATTTTAAAGCCCTAGAAGGGGTCTAGGGCACGAACTGTTGGGTTTCGGGTGGTAAGTTACCTCTGAGGATGTTCTTAGCCTTATCTATCCACGGGGTAAGCCAACCCAGGTAAAACTCTATATTCTGGTCTAAGACCGTTGTGAACCCCTCCCAAATGGCGGGCAATGAGAAACTCTTGAACCCGTCAACCAAAGGCGTTGCAGATACTTGGCCTAGTACCACAGGCAAGAAGTACAGAATGATGAAAAGAATTGCAAGTCGTTTCAAACTCATTGTATTAGTGTACGCGCTTCTTCAATTCGTTGCAAGGTTTTTGTTTTCCCCAGGGCTTGTGCAACCTCAAATGGCCCTGCCGATGCTTCCTTTCCTGTTAATGCAACTCTCAAGGGCCAAAGCAAAAGCCCCCTATCCCCTACTTTTTCAGCTTCTGGCATTAATATTTCCTGCAATTTTTCTTTGTTCCAATCTTTTTCTTTCACTTCCAAAAGTATTTTCTGAACCTGCTCCAGGGCTTCTCGCGTTTTCTGCTCCCCTGCTCCTTTCCAGATAAGCATTTTTTTGTCATATTTCAGTTCTTTTGCGAAAAAGAAATCAGCAAGTTCTGTTATTTCAGACATTTTTTTCAGCCGCGCTTGGTATAATACTATGACTTTTTCTACATCTTCTGTTTTCACGCCCTCGGGAAGGTATGGTTTTGAGAGTTCCGCGAGCTCCTTTGGAGTTTTTTTCCTAATATACGCGCCATTGATCCAATCCAAGCGCTTTACATTAAACACTGCGCCTGCTTTTTGTATTTTTTCAACAGAAAACTCTTTTACCAACTCTTCCAAAGAAAAGATCTCTCGTTCGTCGCCTGGGTTCCAGCCCAAGAGAGCCAAGAAGTTTACTACGGCTTCAGGCAAGTATCCTTCTTTTCGAAAACGAGTAACAGAGTTGTCTCCGTGTCGTTTACTTAATTTGGTGCGGTCTTCTGCGAGAATAAGCGGCAAATGGATATACACGGGCCTGGGGAAGCTAAGGGCTTCTTGAAGCAGTATTTGCTTTGGAGTATTCGCGATATGGTCTTCACCGCGAATAACGTGAGTGATTTTCATCTCAAAGTCATCAATGACCACCGAGAAGTTATACAAAGGAGTTTTGAGGTCTTTTGCAACAACGGTATCCCCTATCAAACCGGTGTCGAACTGAACTTTACCTCGAACAAGATCTTCGAAGGCCAAAGGTTTTACTTCCATGATAAAGCGGATCACAGAAGGCGTTCCTGCCTTTAGTTGCTTTTGTTGTTGGTCAATTGTCAATTGTCTACATGTCCCCCTGTAGCGGGGCGCCTCTCCCCTGCTCATTTGCTCCTGTCTTTGCGCTTCGAGCTCTTCTTCAGTGCAAAAGCAATAATACGCTTTCTTTTCATCCAAGAGTTTCTTAAGGTACTTTTCATACAGATCCGTTCTTTCGCTTTGTCGATACGATTCGTAAGGTCCTCCTTTTTCTACTCCTTCGTTCCAGTTCAAACCCAGCCATTTGAGGTTTTCCAAGAGGTCATCTTCCCACTGCTTTTCAGAACGTTCTTTGTCTGTATCTTCAATGCGCAGCACAAAATCCCCTTTTTGGTTTCTCGCAAAAAGATAGTTAAATAGTGCAGTCCTCACGTTTCCCATATGCAGCGGCCCCGTGGGTGATGGGGCAAATCTTGTTCGTACCTTATCCATTGCTTTAAAGTACCACTTTTGGAGAAAAAGAAAAGGCGGCGAGTTAGGTCGCCGCAGTTGGGTCATCCGATGCGGTGGCCCAATCTTCTGCCAGTTGCAATTCTGGTTCGTAGTAGGCCATCCATTGGCGGGTGGTCCGAACCATCACCTGCGTATTCCCAGGGGCAGGGGAAGATTCTTCCTCGGCCGAATTAGTGTCGAGCGAATGTATGTTTACCAAAGCCGGTTACCTCCCTTATCTCTGCTGCATTTTTTATCACACACTCCCCTATCTTGCAAGGTACTGCAGGAGATATTTTGCGATATTATTCGCAGCTCCTGGTTTGGCAAAGCTTCGCGCGGCAAAAGCCATCTTTTCCAACTCTTGGGGATTTTGCAGCAGATTTTTCACCTTTTCAAGAAAGAAATGCGGGGTAAGGTTTGCTTCTTCCAAAACAGCTGCCGTCCCTGTTCTCGCGTATTCGTAGGCGTTTGTTACCTGATGATTCTGGGCTGATTCTGGAAGCGGAATGAGTATTGCGGGTTTCCCCACCGCGGCTATTTCGAATATTGAGCCCGAGCCGGCTCGCGCCACTACCAAGTCTGCTGCGGCATATGCGTCACGCAGTTCTGTTTCTTTGAGGAATGGAACAGCATGATAGGCTTTTCTCGCTTCTTCGCTCAGCACCGCGTCTGTTTCCTGTTTCATGCCTGGGTAGTTTTTCTCCCCAGTTTGGTGGATTATTTCAAATGTTTTAAGTGCTTCTTCTAAAATAATCAAAAGCATTTCATTGACGCGCTTTGCGCCTTGCGACCCTCCCATGATAAATACCAAGGGTTTTTGGCCTTCTAAGTGAAAGAACTGCGTCGCCTGGTCTTTGGAGCCCTTGAGTACTTCTGTTCGAACAGGGTTTCCGAGAAGCAATGTTTTTGCTTTGGGAAAATGCTCATTTCGTGGAAACGAGGTGAATATCATGGTGGAGAATTTTGCAGCAATGCGGTTAGCCAAACCCGGCACGCTGTCTGATTCATGTAAAAAGATAGGAACACCCAAAAGCCAGCCAGCTATGGTTGTGGGAAGTGAACCATATCCCCCTTTGCTGAAGATGAGGTCTGGAGCCAGGAAAAAGAGTTTCCAGAACGCCTGCAAAAATCCCAAGGGATTCTTGAATAGAACGTCAACGATATTTTGGAGAATGGCTTTTGCTCCCCCATACCTTCTCAGTTTTCCTGCTGAAACATGGAAAATGCCAATGCCTTCTTGCGAAAGAAGCATGTCTCCAAACGCGTCTTTGGGGCCAAGATAGAACAGATCCAAATCCTCTTCCCGCTTCATTTCAAAAAGCGCGCGCGCCACCGCGACCAACGGGACGACATGCCCACCCGTGCCTCCTCCGGTAAATAGTATCTTCATGCTCTTCTAGATATGTTAAGCAATATTCCAAGACCGAGCAACTCCACAAGCAGGGCAGACCCGCCATAACTAATGAATGGAAGCGGTATTCCTGTTAAGGGAAAAATTCCTGTCATTGCTCCCATGTTAATCAATGCTTGCAGGGTTATCCAAAGGGTGATGCCAAGCGCCGTGAGTTTGAGAAAGATGTCGTTCAGCCGGCCCGCGACCACAAAACTTCTCCAGGCAAACAGCAAGAACAAAAGAATGAGGAACAGGGCGCCCAGAAACCCTGTTTCCTCAGCAAACACCGCGAAAATGGAGTCTGAAATGGGTTCTGGGAGTACGCCGAACTTTTGGAATGATAGTCCAAGGCCTACTCCGGTCAATCCTCCCGAACCAATACCAATAAGCGCCTGCTTTATCTGGTACCCTTTTCCTAAGGGGTCGAGTTCCGGATCAAGGAACGTGGTTAACCTGCTTAATCGATACGGAGCCAGGCGAACTAAAACAAGGAGGGCCGCGATTCCACCCCCGAGCATGAGTAAGAAGTGCCAGAGCGGCGTGCCGCTCAAAAAGTAGAGCAGCAATCCCACCAGCGCTATGATTCCCAGAGTGCTCACGTCGGGCTGTAGAATGAGTAGCAAACTCATGACTCCCATAACAGCCACAAAAGGAAGGAACGTAGGCCCTGTTTTTTCTTTTTCGCGCCGGGCAGCCAGGAACGCAGCCAAGTAGAGAATGGAAGAAAGTTTCAAGAGCTCCGAGGGCTGGAACGAAAACGAACCCACGAAAATCCACCGGTACGCTCCCTTTACCTCTTCGCCTATCACGGGAAGGAACACCATGATTAGCAAAACTATGGTGAACAGCAAAAAGAGCAAGCTTCCTTTGCGAATACGCTCCAAAGGAATGCGATAGGCAATGAATCCCAGGAGCAGCCCTGGGAGCAACCCAAACAGCAGCTGGTGGTTCAAATAGTAAAAAGCAGTGCCTGTGCGCTCCAAAGAGAATGAGGATGAAACGCTGGCTAAAATGAGGACGCCAAACACAACAAGAGCAGAAGCTGAACCCAAGAGCCAAAGGTCAGGCCGTTCAGGCTTTGATGAGCCTTCAGGCTTGAAAAGATATTTTTTTCCTCTTTCCATAATACGCCACCCACTTTTTAAACTGCTCTCCCCTATCTTTGTAATCTTTGAACATATTGAAACTGGAAGCAGCAGGGCTTAATAAACAGATTTTCTTTTTTGGTGTGTGCAAGTACGCCAACCGCACCGCTTCTTTCATATCTTTTGCGAAAAATGATTGAGGGGGCCTCTTTATGCTTTGCAGTATTTTTGTTCCTGTTGTTGGGAAAAGAATGAGCGTTTTTATGTTACTTTTCTTTATCCGCTCCCCCAGTTTTTTCATATCCAATCCCCTATCATATCCGCCGGCAATGAGTGTTGAAACATTTGTCCCCAACGCGTCGAGCGCGGCTACTGTTGCCTCTGGGATTGTTGCCAAAGAATCGTTATAGAAAGTAATCCCCTTCCATTCCCCTACTTTTTCCAAGCGATGCTCCAAGGGCTTGAAGTTCTTAATAGCCCTTTCGATTTTCTGTTTTGGTATTCCAAAAAGTTCTCCTACAATTCTCGCAGGCTTAACCGAGGCCAAAACCGGGCGTGAAACTTGGCCCGACCAAGTTGTGGATAACTTGGTCGGGCCAAGTTTGAATGGAAGCTTTTGGGCTTTTGAGAGTTTTGCGATGGTTGAAACAACTTTACTGTCTTGGTTGTAGATAAGGAAATCGGTTGGTGTTTGATACATTGCAATGCGTGCTTTTGCCCACGCGTACTTTGCGTGGCTTTGGTGATGGTCGAGGTGTTCTGGGTATACGTTCAGGAGTACTGCAATATGCGGGCTTTTCCTTAGATTTTCGAGTTGAAAACTCGAAAGTTCGTATACAAAGACATCCTCTGGTTTTGCCTTTGCAAGGTGTGAAAGGACTGGCTCCCCAATATTCCCCAGCAAATGCGCTCGCACTCCTCCGCTTCTCAAAACGCCATATATCATAGAAGCTGTAGTGCTTTTACCTTTTGTTCCGGTAACCCCAATAATGGTTCCCGGGCATTCACTGAAGAATATGTCGGTTTGTGAGGTTACAACTTGTTTTTTCTTCAAGAACGGAGCGATTTTCCAGTTAGGAACTCCGGGGCTCTTGATAATAACGTCGTAATCCTTGATTTTCTTAAGGTACCCGCTCCCCTGCTTTTGGTCTGCAATACCAATCTTCTTTTTTGAGAAATACTTTCGCAAAAACAAAAGGGTATCTTTCCCTTCCCTACCAAAGCCCAGAATAAGGATTTTTTTATCTTTGAGGTCTTGTACGCGCATTATTTCGCTATTTTAGCATAAAAAAGGGGTGGATAACTAGGCGAGGCCTAGTTAAATAAAAACGGAGAGTCCGGTTGGACTCTCCCCTCCACGAGCGATGTTGCTCGGGGACTACTAGAGAGCCGGAGCCCTCCTCTTTTTAGCGACGAACCACCCCAGGGTCGGGGAGAAGCAGATTTCACCTCCTCCGGTGCTTGCCACCACGATGAGTACCCCCTTGAAAAACTGTATCAAGCCGAGTACGTAGGCTACTCCGAGTACGTCGATTTCCGTCGGAACCGCACCGGTTCCATTTCGGATCGGATTTGCGGCCAAGATGTGGCCTTCGACCTCTTCTGGCCATGGATCTTGTGCGTCCTTCAAGGGGATTCGCACAACATTGCCTGCCTTGAGATCCTTCTCCGCGATCCTTCCGGGGACGACGTCGAAAGCAGTCACTACTGTGGACAAGGTATCGTATCCTCCGTACCTACGATGAACCCCAAGTACCCGTTTGGACATTATTAGCTAACCCTGCCTATTTGTCAATGGCTCGCCTAAGTAATTTTTGGAAAACCGAAGGCAAAAAGTGTTGGCTATTCCAAGTATGCAGAATCTTGTGGTCGTGTATTTTCCCCAAAGCGAGGGCAAGCGCGGCTTTGCTTTCTTCAATAGTGCCTACACATTCAAAGGGTTTGAATTTTCTTTTGCCTGTAAGTTCATCTAGAAGAGGTTTGAGTTTTCTATCTTCAAGGAGATCTTTTTTGAATATGGCAACTGTGCGTTTTTTTCCCATAAAAGGATAGAGAGCAAGAAATACAAAGAGGCACTTGGGGCATTTTCCACACCACTCCCCTGTTCCCCTTTGTGTGCCCGACTTTGTTTTCCGTGCTTCATTGCAACTCAGGAATACCGGGAAGTATTTTGGATACCGCGAGAATATGTTTGCGATTTGCAGTTCATACAAGGGTCTCAAAAAGCTGAAGTATTCAATATTTTTCGCCAAGTATTTCTTATTGTATTCACGAAACTTTTTCTCAAACTCGAATGTTTTTGAGTACTGATGATTGATAACCTTTCCCAGGTACTTTACATTTCCTTCATTGGAACTTCGTTCATTAGAAAGCGCGATGTATTTATGGCCAAAGAGCGCCGCGGCCAAAACCGTGAGAAACGCAAGATACGCGGAAAACGGCGTGTGCCCATTTAGATATCTTTTTTTGTTGAGCTCCAAAAGCTTTGGGTCAATAATTCTCTCTACCACAATTGGTTCTCCTGCCTTAGCCAGGCTAAGGATTTTCATTTGCTCAGGCTTTGGATTCAAAAGAAGGGGCGTAATATCCATATTTCCCTTTTTAAGCAGTTTGAGCGTTACCACCCCGTCTTTCCCGCCCCCAACTGGCACTAAGGTTTGGGAAGAGGGTTTTCCTTGGCCCGACCAAGGATTTTCTTGGTCGGGCCAAGGATGAACTCCAACCGAAGATATGCTAAGGAAGTTTGGCGTGGTGAAATCAATTTTGTTTTGAAAGAAATACTCCCCCATTCCCTTCAGTATGAGGTCTTTCCACCACGCTACTTGTTCTTTATTCAAAGAACCTGCTTCAATAACAATTTCAGGGCTCGAGGTTGCTTTCCAGTAACTTGGGATTTCCATAAGTCCAAGCTGAAACACAAGATTCTCAAGTCCAACTAAGCTTCGCTTAGTTTGGGGAATGTTTTTGATTACAACCTTGGGGTGGAATCGAATGTCGGGCGGAACTTCAAAGTAAAAAGTAATTTCTAAGTTCTTTCCTTTGACTTCGTGTCGATAGCCGCGATAAAAAAACCGAGGATATCTTCCTCGTAATTTTTCAACTTTAAGTTGTAATTTTGATTTTTGCACTTTTACTTTTCCATTAACTTAGCCCAGTAATCGTATTGCCACCCCCACAATAGCACTCACCACGCCAATAATCCAGAAGCGCATGGTTACCTTGTAGTGGGGCCAGCCCAGAGCCTCAAAGTGGTGGTGAATGGGAGCTGCCAAAAACAGTTTCTTTTTGCGGAACTTCTTTGAGAGCAGCTGAATAATGACAGAGCCTGATTCCATGACAAGCAGAATCCCTATAATCGGCAGCACCGCGACTGAATCGGTCAGGAAGGCAACAACTGTCAAGGTGGCGGTAAGCCCGATCATGCCGGTTTCTCCCATGTAGAACTTGGCAGGGGGAATATTGAACCACAAAAACGCAAACAGAGCGCCTGCCATGGCAATGGAGAACGCGGCTAGATCGATCTGCGAGTTTGAAACAGCAATAATGCCAAATGAGGTGAATATGGCGGCAAACGTGCCGCCAGCTAGGCCATCCAAGCCGTCGATAACTCCCCCACTGTAGGTGGCCAGCATAACGAGCACGAACAAGGGAAGATACCAAATGCCAATATCAAAGTTTCCAACCCCTGGGATAAGCAGAGTGGTGAACTCAAGCTTGTAAAAGAACCACCAGGCGCCCACCAAGCCAATCAAAGCAACCAAGAAGAAGCGGTATTTTAAAGAAAGCCCTCCTCCTGCGTGTTTTCCCAGTACTTCCCAAAGCTTTCCAAAGAAATCCTTTGAGGGTTTGAGCACCACCTGGAGCATGTCATCCAAAAACCCTACTGCGGAAGCTGCTAACAAGGTTGCTAAAGGAAGCCATGTTTGGGCGCGGGAAAGGAAGTTGAGCTTTTCTAAAAATCCAATACCCGTAAACGAAAGGAGCCAGAAGATAAGAGCGAGTACGGGGGGCACAATCCAAATAAGCAGTCCCCCAAAGCGCGGAATGCCAGTTTCCCCTTCTCCGTGGAACTTCTGGAAAAAGGGAACCTCTCCTCCGCCCAAAGCCTTGGTTCGAACGTCTTTTCTCCAGAGCCGGTATTTGTACATAATGCGTATGAGGCCGGGAGTGAAGAGCAAAGCAAGCACGAACGCGGAGAATCCCGCTACTGCTATTTTAATAATATTGAGCGAGGGTTCTGGAATCATGGTTGTTTCCATTCGTATGCGTCAAATACCCAGTTCACCATGGTTTTCATTTCGGCGAACCTGTCTTGGGCCCCCAGGATAACGTTTACAAGGTATCCTTTTCCGTCGGGTGACTCTAGGATCAAGAGCAGGCATCCATTTGCTTTGGGGGTCCAGCCGGTTTTTCCTCCCAGCACCTTTGTCTCCCAACCATTCGAAATCAATAAATCATTGGTTGTTTTCACGGTGTGGTGCAGTTTTCCCTCAGCTGTTCTCAATTCGGCAGACGTCATACTCAAGAGTGAAAACACTTCAGGGTGGTTTTCCATGACAAAGCGGGAAAGTTCAGCCAGGTCTTTTGCGGTTGCGCGGTTTATGAGTTCTCCTTCGTTGGGGTCTACCCCTGCTTCGTCTACGAACGAGGTGTGTTCGAGTGAAAGCTGTTCCGCTTTTTCATTCATTGCGTGCAAAAAGGTTTCCCGTCCCCACTGCAGGGCAAAGGCAGCTGCGGCGTCGTTGGATGATTCAACTAAAAGAGAGCGAAGCAAGTCTTTTACCAAAAACTGCTCTCCAATATTGAAGTTCCCTGTGTTTTCTTCTTTTTGTATGGCTTCTTTGGTTATGGTGATTATTTCTTCTTGTGGATAATACGTTTCAACAACCAAAGCAGTCATCAACTTGGTTAAGCTCGCAATGGGAAGGGCCTCGTGCTGGTTTTTGGCAAAGAGCACATTCGTATTCCCCTGTTTGTTGACAAACAAGGAGAACGCCGCCTTTGCAGAAACTTCAGTTAAAGGAACTGACGTGTTGCGAAACGGCTGTTCCTCAAAAAAAGCGCTCTGGAGCACTGCGTTTGCGGTTGTTGCTGCCAGCACCTCGGGGTTTTTGGAGAGTTCTGCTAAAAAGTAGGTGTTTTCAATGGTGCTTGAAACAGTATTCATGCCCATGAACAAAGGCATACTCAAGAGGAACGCCGCGAAAAAGTAGAAGGTGTTCTTTGTCATTTCCCTGCCCTGAGTTTAGTCGAAGGGTTTTGCACCTTTAAGTGGAGTTCTTTCAATTGCGCTTCAGACAGTTCGCTTGGTGCATCCATAACAGAGGTTCTTCCCTGGCCTGTTTGGGGAAATGCCTGTACTTCTCTCAGATACTCCTCTCCCAGGAATGCCATGAGTAGTCGTTCAAATCCCTGCGCGCATCCGCCGTGCGGAGGAGCGCCGTGTGAGAATGCTTCCAGCATGTGCCCGAACTGTTCCTCGATCTCCTGTTCTTTGTACCCCATTGTTTTGAACACTGCTCTCAGCACATTGGGCTTATGCGTTCTCAAGCTTCCTCCTGCAACCTCAAGACCGTTGCACACCAGGTCATACTGCGAAGTTATGATTTTCTCAATATCCTTTCCTTTCAAAAGCATTGCTTCATGTTCTTCGTTCAAAGGAGCTGAAAACGGGTTGTGCGTGAACGTCCATTTGCCTGTTTTGTCTTTTTCAAAGAATGGAAAGCTCACAACCCAGGCAAAACTCAGTATCCCCTCTTTCTTTTCTTGTTCGGTTCTCAAATCAAACTTGTCTGCCCCGAATTGTTTCATTGCTTCTTCATAGGTAAACACAGGGAACGGTTTTTTTGCTATGTTCCCTCCGATTTTCTCCACCGCGAACACGGTCATCTCTTCCACCACGTTCATGACGTCTTCCATTCCCACAAAACTCATTTCCAAGTCTACCTGGCTGTGCTCAAATCCCCTGTCTGCTCTGGGGTCTTCGTCGCGCAAAGCCCGCGCTATCTGGAAATACTTTTCAAACCCGGCAACCATGAGCAGTTGTTTGTATTGCTGAGGGCTTTGAGGAAGTGCGTAGAACTTTCCAGGCTGTGCTCTGCTTGGAACTACAAAGTCGCGTGAACCCTCGGGGGTGGATTTGGTTAAAAGCGGAGTTTCAATTTCCAAAAATCCCTTGCTGAAAAGGTATTCGCGCACCGCTTTCACATATTCGGAACGCAGTTTGAGGTTTTTCTGGAGCCGGGGTCTTCGTAAATCCAGGTACCGGTATTTCAACCGCGTTTCCTCATCAATGTCGTATCCAGGAGTATCAATAGGAAAGGGCGGAGTTTTGGCTTCAGAGAGCACCACAAGCTTTTTCACTCCTACCTCAACGTTTCCGGTAGCCAGCTCCGCGTTCTTCATTGCGTCTGGCCGTTCTTTCACTTCGCCCTCAACCTCTACCACCCACTCGGATCTCAACGTCTGCGCGAGCTCATATACCTCCTTTTCCTGGGGCGTGCATACCAACTGCAAAATACCTCCAGAATCCCGAAGGTCAAAAAAGATGATTTTGCCGTGGTCTCTGCGGGTTTGTATCCAGCCCGCGAGTTTCACGGTTTTCCCAACTTGGGAAAGCGTTTCTGAGCTCAATGTTCGTTGCATGCTTGTGCCAGTATATCATTAGGTTATGCCAGAGGCAATTCCACAAAAAAGGTTGAACCTTTGCCTTGTCCTTTGCTCTCCGCCCATATCCTCCCCCTGTGCAAAGCAACGAATTGTTTCGCGATATAGAGGCCCAAACCCGAACCCTCTGCCCATGCCCTGTTCCCTGTTTCACCTCTGGTAAAGCTCTGGAACAACCGCGCTATTTCTTCTTCTCGCATGCCAAGCCCTGTGTCCGTAACCGAGATAATCGTGTTTTGCGCGGTTTGTCTGGCTTGTACCTTTACGCTGCCCTGCTCTGTGTAGTGAATGGCGTTATCCACGAGATTCAGCACCACATTGCGCATCTTTTCTTTATCAAAGCGGAAAAGAGATAAAGGACTTTGTGGTTTTTCGAATACCAGGTCCAAGCGTTTTTCGTGCGCCTTTACCTGAAGTTCCTGCACCACGCTCTCCAGAATTTTTTCAACACTCCCCTCTTCCATTTTCATCTCCACCTTTCCTGATTCAATGCGCGAAATGTTCAACAAGTCGTTGACGAGTTTTATCATGCGCTCGTTTGAATCATACACGTTCTGCATGGGCCTCTTTTGTTGTTCCCCCACTGTTCCATACGTTCCTTCCATGAGCATGGATAAGTATCCTTTAATGGCAGTTAACGGCGCTCGCAGTTGGTGCGAAGCAATGGAAAGGAATTCAGACTTTGCTTTGTCGAGCTCTTTGAGTTTTGTGAGCGCCTCTTCCAATTGCTCACGTATTCGAATCTCATTAAGCACGCTCTTGATAAGTAAGTATCCCGCGAGCAAGAAAGCCACAAATAAAGTTCCTTTCCACGCGTATTCAAAGAACGAAGAAGAGGTGAAGAAGTTGAAGAGTAAAAGAATAGCAATGGCTCCTACCAAGAACTGGGTTAACACAAGCCGTATGTCAAACAGCTGTTTTCGCAAAATGGCAAAGGTGAGAATAGGGGTGTAGAGAAAGGCAAACAGGTTGAATATGGGATAAAAATCTATTCCGTACACAGGAAGGAAGCTCAAACTGCCACCTGCGAAACTTACGAGCATGCCCGCGAAAAAATACTGGATCTGCTTTTTCTTCAACCCCGTTGCGGTTCTCAATGCTCTCCAGAGAATATAATGGCTCAAGATGACCAACCCTATGAAAAAGAAAGTGAAAGGAATGTAGAAAATGCCTGGGGGCGAGTCATAGTAAAACTGGTTGAACACCCAGCGCATGCTGGCAATGAAGAGATCCCCTTTCGCGTTGAGAGCTAAGAACAAGAAGCCAAGGGTATAGAGAGAAACAATGAAGGGCTTGTTTTTGAGTTTTAAGAACTCTGATACAAAGTGCATGAACAGAATGGGGATGAAAATAACTCCGAGGTGCGTTATTCTCCACCAGAGTTCTGCCTGCGCAATATTACTCGTGGTTGCTATTTGGTAGGCGCCAAACCCCCACACCGCGACAGCCGTGCAAAACAAGCCCCAAATGTGGTGGAGCTTTTCCTTTCCAATAAGGATCATCAAAACCGCCATGGCAGTGCTCGTGGTTCCAATAAGAATGCCCGAAAGAGCAAAAACGTTCATTCAGATATTATATCAGTTCCGCAAAGAAAAAAGCAGAACTTACGTTCTGCCTGTGCTCACAAGTTCCCGTTCTCGCCCGAAGTTTTGGGAAATTGCGTAATCGAGAAGTCGCGCGAAATAGTCGGGAGTAATGGGAGGCGGTGCCACCCACCTTGGTCCCAGCACTTCTCTGGTGTTGGAGTTCGAAAACTTTTGAACGTCCTGGCGCGTGTAGGGGTTAAACTGCGCCAATTGTCCTTGTATGACTCTTTGAATTGCGCCAGCGCGGCCCGATGGCGCATGGTCACTTGACCCAATTTTGAAACCGCGTATTCCCAGATGTTCCAGGGATTGTTCAATGACAAACTTTACGCTTGGCGGATTCGGATGCGTGAGGTGGAACGTCATGTTCTGTACTGGGCTCTCAATCAATCCGACTAGCGTGCTTCCCACCCAATCGCGTGGCACCAAGTGGAGTGGTCCCACCTTGGTGGCACTGATGGTAATGGGAAGGGTAATGACTCCCTGCGAGTCAACGTGAATTCCCGACCCCAGAAGCTTTTGGGGGTCCTGTTTCCACTCTTTTTGAATCGCTTTACCATGGCGGAACAAGACCTCGAACCATCCTCCGTATCCGCTATTGACTTCAGGGGTGAATCCAGTGTGGTAATCACCCGTGACAATAGCGGGACGCAGAATGGAGAATGGGATCCCCGACTCTCGCACGAGCTTTTCAGCCAGTGCCTTCGAAAGTTCATAGGCGTTTCGCTGAATGAGCGGGTCAACCGGCACTGCGTCTTCGAGGCAGAACGATTTGTTTCCGTTGGCGTACGCCGTGCCTACGTAACAGATCGCAGGAATGCGCAGAGCCGAAGCAAGATTCAGCGCGTTCTTGGTGCCCTCAACATTCGTTCGGTGAACGAGTTTGTCTGGGGTTTCAATGAACTTAATGCTTGCCGCGCTGTGCACGAGCCCGTGAACGTTTCCGTAGAGCTGCGCTATATCTCCGGTGCGCACTCCCGCGAACGGTTCCAAAATGTCTCCCTCAAGAACCGTGAGGCGTTCCGCGCCAGGAACGATTTTCCTCATGCGTTCCTGCGCGTTTTCTCCATTTTTTCCCCGCACAAGTGCGATAACGTCGTGTCCTCTCTCAAGGAGAAGGCGCACGACGATTTGGCCAACAGTGCCTGTTGCTCCAGTGACCAGTAGCGTCGTCATCGCCTGTCCTTTCTTTGTGTAATGTGCTTTTGTACCCTTCGCACACTATACCCTAGTTTCGCCAAATTATCCAAATTAGGGTAACCCTAGTTTGGAATTGACAGGTGACTTTATTTATGGTTCGCTGGAGGTAGTTACGAGAAGTCTGCTCTGCCAGTTGGTGGATGGCGGATCTCGGGTTATATGTTCTGGCGAGGTTCAGTATTGGGGAGGGATACCCATGAGCCGTAAAGCGTTAATGGTTTTGACCGGAGTGTTCGTTGCGTTCGTAGCAGTGGGAGTAGCTTTTCTCGTGATGCGGAGTGGTGGCGATAAGCCGGTTTCAACTGTTGATTCTACGCCTGTAGTTTCGTCGACAGCTGGAGTGTTGACGCAGCCGACGGCAACGCCGGTGTTCGTTCCAACGGGTACAGCCCTGGCGCAGCCAACAGAGACCGCTGTTGGAGCAACCGTGGTTTCGGCACCTACGCAGGTGCCAACCGTAGAAGTGACTGCCGCGTCTGTCTCTTCGCCAACGCCTACTTCTACCCCGTTGCCTCTTGTTGCCATAACCACGATTGATATATCGGGGGACAACATCGCAGACCTCAACATCCTTGGAGGTTACTCGGGGCAGGAAAAGACACTCGCGCGAGAGAAGCCCCTGGAGATGAAGGATGCTCCGCAGGCAAGGGGTGTTGGTTACTACGGAGTTTTCAGGGTTGGATCTCGAGGCATGCTCGCCATAATGGCTGACATCATAGATCCTTTACCAGAAGGTTTCCAAAACCCGGGGACGCTCTACGTTGGCAGAGAGCTCAACGGTTCACTGGCGGATGCGTACGCGTATTCTCTTGTGCAGAGCCACGCAATCGAGGTGAATTCCTACGCCGTTGATTTTGGGGAAGAGGGAGATATCCCGACTGCCCTTCGCATCGTCGCAGAGATGGCTCAACCAGTTAGTGCGGTGAGCGTAGGCATTCAGACGGTGAGTGTGCGGGTCGGAAGAATTTCGGAAACCGATAGGTTCTTCGCGCTCCAGGAACGGAGCGGATACGGGATGTTCAAGAACCTTGGAGACGTTGTGGTCCTACAAGATCTCAATGGCGACGGCAAGGTGATTGGCGACTGGCCGGAAACCCAGCAGTCAAGCACAGTTCTCATTGAGGGAAAGTGGATAATTCATTCCATTTCTCCTTCAGGGAGAACAGTTTATCTCCTCTCTCGGGAGAACGCCGTGCTTGCGGGACTTATCCAACAGTAGGCACAGGTGGGGGTTGGTGTCAAAACCAGCCCTCTTTTTTATGCTCTAAATTGCCATCTTGACAAATAGGTACAAATGGGTATATAATTGTATTAGTTCGGAGATTTTCCGTACATAACCAAATAAGTGGCATGGAGGTGCCAAATGTTAGACCAGATTCGGGAGCAGATTGCTGCTTCGGATCACGTCGAAGCAACGCGGCACCGCCTCGAGAATGTGCGGTGGGACAGGATTGTTCCACTCGCCATGTCTTTCTTGGTAGTCGCGGTTTTCGCAGTAGCAGTGGCAGTTCTGTTCGTTGTGTTCGCAGGCGCTCGCAACTCTGCAGTTCCTGCGACACGTGAGCAGTCCAGCATTGTTCGAGTGCCTTCTCGGGCACCGGTTCCAGTAAGTGAGTTGTCGGTTGCATCGGCGAAAGTGCCGATCGTAGAACCGATCTGGAAGCCCGGCTCGGAATTTGTAAAGAACCCGGACCAAAAGGCCGAGTTCCTTTCCAGCGAAGCCTGGAATGAACTGAACGAGACGCTGTTTGCGACCATGCAGCTCGATGCACCGTACCTGTACCCGAGCACTCCAGAGAAATGGCATCCAGGTGGTCTTTCCTACATCGTTGCCCATGGGAATACATGGGTCGCACTGTGGTCGGATGACACCTGCATCGAGAACTGTTCTCCGGAGAGTCTCTTCGTCACCCGTGGCATTCATCGGCCTGTCTACTCTCTTGACGAGGGGAAGACATGGCGCGAACTTGCGCCACCTCCTGGGTATAACGAAAGCAAAGACCCAACCAAGGGTCTGAGGCTTCTCGGATTGAGGGGTGCCCAAGGGTTGACTGTCTTTGACGAGGGAGATTGGTCACGGATTGTCATTGCGACGACTGCGCCAAACGACTCCATCTTCACCATCAAGGAGGTGTATGAAGTCCTTGTTCGTTCGTAAGTAAAGCCCAAATCGGGCAAACGGCCTTCTTCTTTCTTCAAGAAAGGAGAAGGCCGTTTTTCTTTTGCCGAGTATCAAAATTATTGAGTAGTAGGAGGAGTGTAGTCCACGCCCATTTCAAGGTAGTTGATACGCTCAGTGAAACTCGTAGAAGAGTCGAGGTATGATTTTTCTTGGGACGAGTTCGAAAGCTTTCGATATGCATCAAATATCTCATTGTTTTGGGCACGATCAATTCCCCACGCCCAGACTGTGCAATTATCTTGTTCTTGTGTATTGCAATCTCCAGTCGGCCCTACGCTGAATGTAAAGCTTTTTGTAGTCGTAGTACCACTGCACCATTGATTGCTTGTTATTACGGTTGTCGCGGGCGTTCCTGTGCGAAGAGCGAAAAGACAGGTTTGGAGTCCTGCTCCCCCGTCGTCTTTAAATTCTGCAGTTGCGGTATAAAGTCTGTTTCCTCCGCCGTCACGACCTCGCAGCCATACGGATCCACCTTTTTCTCCTCTCGCAATCCCTGAATCCGAAGACGTAAGCCCTGTTATTTTTGTACTTGGGTATACGCTATCAATACATGTATTCGGGGAGAAATTACTTGTGATATCCCCTACCCCATTATCATTCGCATCAATGTTGCATATTTGTTTAGTGGAACTTGCATCTGAGTTTGGATTGAGGCTGGAAGGGTTGCACTGGTCGTTTGAAACACACTCCTTTAAAGTAAATTGCCGATTGCTGAACACTTGTTTCTCAGTTTCATTACTACCGTAGTTGGCTTTGACGCCGTGTTTTTTCACGACTGCTCTTTTGTCTGTAGATATAGTTGGGTTGGTCCATGCGTTTTCTCCTGAACTGCTTGTGTCATCTTTAGCAGTCCCAGGTGAAAAACTCGTAAACACACACTCCGAAGAACTTAAATTATATTGAAATGACAAATCTCGAGGTGTCTGGAAGGGCCAAGTTCCTTGAAGCGCTTCTTTTTCTACGGCTCTGCTTTCTATATCTAATTTACCCTGCAAAGGAGCATCAAAAAATGCTGTCCATTTAAGGTCAAGGTCGCAGTCCCCTGCCCCAATAGGGTCGTCGTCCATTTCCACAGTGCGCACGTTTCCCGACGGGAGCGAGTAGTACTTCACATTACTGCTGTCGCTCAAGTCTTGCCCTGAACTATTGATGTTGACAGTGCATTCTTTTGTGCTTCCGGCGATTGGCACAACAACCTTAATAGAATCCTGAATAAGGTCATAGTTTTTGGCGCAGGCACCAATAGTCACCGGCACATCTGCGGAACGTTCTCCTGCATCGGTCGTGTCGCCGTCGTTTGAAATATCAACGGTTCCCCAGAAGTTCACGGTTCCTGTTCCAAGTCCCGCGGTGGTAAATGTGGTTTGGCACCTGCCGCCGCTCAAAACACAACTTCCCGGGCTTGGCCCGCTCGAGGAATGGTTCCAAAAAACAGTCCTCCCTTCGCATGCGCTCCCCGCGCAGTACGCGCTAAGAGTAATCTGCGTTCCCTGCACAATAGCGGTAGGCTCAACGGTTATAGATACTGCAGGGCTAAAGAATGCTCTTGCATTCCCCGTATTTTCGTAATATCTAAGCTCGAGGTTGTGTGTCCCGGCCGCGAGAGAAACGCTTCCGGTGCTGGTGCGCCAGCTTCCATCGGCCCACTGGTTGATGATCAAAGAGTTGTCAACATAGAGTTGTGCGCCGTCATCAGAACCGATGACGAATTGATAGGTTCCGCTTTGGTTTACCGTGATGCTTCTGCTTGACTTAAAGCCAACCGTATTGTTTCTCGAATACGCGAGAGTTCCGCCTCCCCAGTCGGTATCAAAACGCAAGGATGATTCATTTGGGGTTTCTCCCAGAAAGCTCGCGTCACTGAAGTTGTTCGTTTTTGGGTTGTCGTACCATAACCGTTGCCATGTGGTTGAGGGAAAGGTAAGGCTTATTATCTTGCAGTTATAAACGCTTGAGGCAACAGAGTATATGCCGCTTCCGCTGTATTTATGAACCAGGGCTTTATAGGCTCCCGGCCCCAGCTGGGTTGCCGTGCATTGGTCATTCGCTCCAGTTCCATTCGTTGACTTGCAATCCCAGGCGCTTGTTGAAGGGCAGGCAGCAGCCGTGTTTTCCACATACAAGTCGTAGTCGGAGGAAGAGTCGGGAGTTACCGAGAACAAAACATCGCAGGTGTTTCCCGCGGGAACTACGGCTTGATAGTATTGATCTGCTCCGCACATGGCTCCTATGGATCCCCCACTTCCAAAGTCTTTCGCGTTGGAGCAAGAGGTAAAGGAGGTGGAGTCGCACGCAAGAGAGGTGCTCACAGAGGTGGTATTGCTGACGCTGAGAGTCTGCCTTGTGACATTCACGCGCACGGTGTAATTTCCGGGCGTGTCGTAGTCGCATTTCTTGGTAAAGGTGTAGGATGTTGAACTTGAGGTTTCGGTTGCGTCAAACACTAAGTCATTGGTGCAGTCGAGTTTGTAGGTAATGGTTCCTGTGGCGGTTCCTCCCACAGAAGCGTCTATCTTCACGTTTTTCAAAGGAGCGGGGCCGGAAGAAGGAGTTGCGGTTACTGAAACAGAAAGGGTTTTATCTGTTACGGTGCAGCCAGAGGGGCATTGGTACCCGGTTTCACCCACGTTGTTTATACAGGTTGACGGGTTTGACGGAGTAGATGCCGAGCAGGTTCCGTCGCATTGAATGGTTCCTGTGTTTGTCTGGCCGCAGACGTTTGCGCCAGAGGGACAGCTCTGTCCTTGGTTGGAAACGCAGGATGTTACACAGCTTCCGCCAGAACATACCTGGTTTGTGCCGCACGACTGGCCGTTTGTACTTCTGCTGCACGCGCCATACTCGGTGGAAGAAGAAGAAGAGCAGGTTCCTGGGCTTGAGCCGCAGAAAGAGTACGTGGTGGTAATATCGCCACTTTCGTCACAGGTGCTCGAATAGCTGCAAGAACCAGACGTGGTGTCAGGGCACGACCAGTTTGTGGTTGTGGTGTTTTGTTGATAGCAGTATCCGTTTGCTTGGCAAACCTTGTTTCCGCTGCAGCCAATGTAGGTGCCATCGGTGTCATAGCATCTTTCACTTGTGAAGGTGAGTGTGGTTTGTTGTGCTGAGCATTGGAGGGCAGAGGCGTAGCTTGGTATAACCAAAGCTATGAGGAGTGCAAACGAGGCGAGTATGAAGAGAGGAAAGTATTTCATAGGGCAAAGGAGAAGAATTCGTACACAAAAGAATCGATGCCAAGGACTGGAGTAGGTTCTACTGCAACAATAATGCGCTGCATCATTTCAGATTCGGTTTCAATTGGGTTCTCAACATTAATATCCACAAGCCACAACTCAACATCTTGAGGAGCTTCTCCTGGTCCCCCCTCAACTTCAGTTGTGGCGAGCTGAACAGAGTTTACGCTTCCAGGATGCAGTTCCAGGGCTCTTGCGACTGCGTCTTTGCACATAACGCCGCTTTCTGGTTCTTCAACGCCTGCGCAGGGGTTGTTTACTGTTTGGTTGTTGAGTAACCCAGTGTTTTTGAGGAATATGAAACCTGCCGCGCTGATTGCGAGCACAACAAGAATTCCAAGAAAGATAAGGCCTGTTTCTTTCATGACCCTATAGGCGGCTTAGGAAGCATGGAGGGCGTGTTGGGTTTTGGGGTTGGAGGTGGTGGAGGAGGTGTTAATATGGGCCTTTGAGTTGTTGGCGGTTCAAACGGTTTTAACGGTTCAGCAGCCACGGGCGGTTTCTGAGGAAGAGGAGGAGCAACTGGCTTTGGCGGCATCGGAGGTGTAGGCCGCAGGCCCTGAGGAGCGGAAGCGACGAAGGGTTTGGGAATATACGAAGGAGGAGGAACGGGCGGAAGTGGTTTCTTTGCGATGAAGGAAGCAGGAGGTTGCGCCACGCGGGGAGGAATGGGTAGAATCACTTTTGGCTTTTGAACAGGAGGAGGCGTTATTGGTTCGGGAGCTCTTTTTGCTCGTGCGGAACGTGAAGCAAAAAACCACGTAATCACTGCGACCAGAACCATTAAGAGAATGATGACGAGAAGTGTCATATGTATTAGGATATTTTCTCTTTTTCAAGCGAACGTGTCAATCCATAAATATCCCCTGCTCCCATAACCATGACAATTTCACCTCCTTTGAGGTTTTCTTTGAGGTATGTTTTTGCTTCCTCATTGTTTTTGAGATACAGCACCGAACCCTTGTACGCGCTTACTGCACTTACGAGCTTTTCAGAAGAAACATTGGCTTTGGCAACAGGGTCTTCTCTGCCTGCCACATCGTAAATATCTGTGATAATGAGTTTCTCAACAGGAAGATTGGACAATACGTTCACAAAGTCATCCCATAGAAGATGTGTTCTTTGGTATTGATGAGGCTGGAACACGAGCCATATTGGTTTATCCGGCCATTTTTGTTTTGCCGCCTCCACCGTCACCTTTATTTCCGTTGGATGATGGCCATAGTCTGATACCAACGTGTAAGGTTTTGGCTTTTTAAGCTGGAAAATCTCAAACCGCCTCCAGGAGCCTTGGTATTCGGAGAGTGCTTTGAAAGAGATATCGTCGGGAATGGTGAGGATTCGGGCGGTAGAAAGAGCAGCCAGGGCGTTCGTAACGTTGTGCTCTCCTGGTATTTTCATGAGTTTTCGCAACTCTTCTGCTTCCTGCTGCTTTAACGAGAACAGCATGGTTTGTGAAGCGTCTGCAACACTCCTGATTTCTGTAATATTCTTATCGTTTTCGTTTGCCACCAGCCAGCCGTCTTCTGGCAAGTGCCCTACGTATTTCTTGAACGTTTCAACAATGTTCTTGAGGTTTTTGTAGTAATCCAAATGGTCTGCTTCCACGGTAGTTAATACGAGTATGGAGGGCCAGTAGTTCAAAAAAGAAGCAAAGTGCTCGTCTGCTTCAATGACAAGGTATTTTGACTTCCCTACTCTGCAGTTAGAATCTCTCAGCTCTTTCAACTTCGTGCCGACAATGATTGTTGGGTCAAATCCTGCTTTCACCAAAAGGAGCCCGATCATAGAGCTGGTGGTGCTCTTTCCATGCGTTCCTGAAACAGCTATGGTGTAGTGGGTTTTTGTCAGTTCTCCTAGAGCTTCGGGATAACTCTGCGCTTCCTTCTTTTTCCGCTCGATATTGTCTATTGGAACAGCGGGGCTGTAGACAACCCGGTCTGCGTTTTCAGGAACGCAAGAAATGTCGGGTTCTCCAATGCGAACCGATATCCCCATTTCTTTTAATTGGTCTGTTATCTCGGTGCTTACCAAATCGCACCCAGAAACCTCCCAGCCTTTCTGGAGATAATATTTTGCCAGAGCCGAAACCCCAATACCGCCGATACCAATAAAGTGAATCTTCATGAATTTTCAATCCGCCGGCCGGCGGACAATTTACAACTTTCAACAACACTATACTCAGCCCCGCCTCTTCTAGGTTTGCTTTCCATAATGTCGACTGAGTGCACCGTGATTTCAAAAGAAATGTCCTCGTTTACTTCGGGCCGCTCTTCGGGATTGATTTTCTTAAATTCCCATTCGTTGAATCGGGCCAGGGTGAGGTGGAGTGAAAATTCCCTTTCTTCTACGCGCTCGAGAGCCACGGCGAGTTCCTGCTGAAGCGAAGCGAGTTCTTGTGTGGTGTCCCCCACCGCCCAGAGCATGCGCGCTTGCGAAACACTGGGGCCGTACACTATTTTTGAAAGCTTGAGCGAAAAGGGTTTGTGTTTACTTGCCACTTCTCTCACTTTCTGTTTTATCTCCTCAAGCTCCTGGTCTGAGGCATTTCCATAGAATGCCAGGGTGAGGTGCAGGTTTTCTTGCTTTGCCCATCGCGCGGGCAGTTCCGGCCACTTTTCCCGATACGCCAGAAGCTGTTCCTTCATTCCCTTTTGCAGTTTTATTGCCAAAAAAATCCTGTGCAGCATATTATTGAATCGTACCACTTTTTAAGCTAAAATCAATTCATGAAGAAAACGAAAAAGACAGCAGCAAAGAAAGAAAAACCCGATGACTCCCCTATTCAGGAAGTGGTAAACCATTACTTTTCCACCAAGGGACTTTCTATAGAGCAGATAAAGAAAGACGCAAAGAAGAAAAAAATCATCTACTCTCGCTTCGTGCGGCCCGCGAAACAGCTCATTGATCTGGCAGGTTCCGTCAAAAACGCAAAAGAAGCCATAACCAAGGTAGCGGAATGGGCGCAGTCGAGAAACTTGGATTACGCCATTGAAACCGTGTTCAAGAAATGGCTGGAACTCGACAGGTTGAAGCCAAAAGAAGTAGTGAAAAAACCCTTTTACCGGAACAACCCCATGGTGTGGTCTGAAACCAAGAAAAAGTGGTTCGTGGTTACTCCCGAAGGAGAATGGTTGGAGTTTGCGGATAAAGAATCGATGATGGAGTGGAGAATCGTGAAATGAACATTGTTTTCTTTGGAACTTCTGAGTTCGGAGCGACTGTATTAGAAAAACTTGTGCAGGCGAATACAAAGCCTGTTTTGGTAGTGACTACTCCGGATAAACCTGCTGGAAGAAGTCTAAAACTCACTCCCTCACCAGTGAAAGTTGCCGCACAAAAGTATTCTTTGGAAGTAGCTCAACCCGTGAAACTTGGCCCGGCCAAGTTTGATTCAAACTTGGCCGGGCCAAGTTTGATTCCCGATCTGTTTGTGGTAGCTTCGTACGGGGCGATTCTTCCCAAAGAAGTTTTAGACGTTCCAAAGAAAGGTACCTTGAATGTTCATCCTTCTTTGTTGCCAACATACCGAGGCCCCTCGCCTGTTCATACCGCCATTCTCAATGGAGATAAAGAAACAGGAGTTACCATTATGCTTTTGGATGAGAAAATGGACCACGGGCCAATACTTGCGCAGCAAGAATTTTCAATTTTCAATTTTCAATTTTCAAAACCAACCTTTCCAGAGTTGCGTGATAAACTTGCGGAGCTGGGAGCAGAGTTGCTCATCAAAACAATTCCGCAATGGGTTGAGGGTAAGATACAAGCCATTCCCCAAGATGATTCAAGGGCAACATATACCAAAATCTTTGCAAAAGAAGATGGAAAGATCGATTGGAATAGGCCAGCAGAAGAAATTGAGTGCCAGATGCGTGCGTTTACTCCCTGGCCAGGAACGTTCACGGTGTTTAAGGGTCATAACTTGAAAATACTCAAAGTTGCAGTGTTCAATCGAAACTTGGTACAGAACTTGGTCGGGCCAAGTTTCCCGAAACTTGGCCCGACCAAGTTCACTCCTGGCACGGTGTTCTTGACCGAAGATAAAAAACTTGCTATTCAATGCGGGGAAGGCGCCTTGGTTATTGAGGAGCTACAGCTTGAGGGCAAGAAACCCATGAGTTCCAAGGAGTTCCTTCTCGGTCATAAAGATATTATTGGTTCCAAAGTATGATACACACAGAATTAAAAAAAGGAGTGCAGTTTCTTTTCGAGGGCCAGCCCTACGAGGTGCTGGAGAGTTCTATGATGTTCCAAGGAAGAGGAAGTTCCACGGTATCTGCGCGAATTAAAAACCTCAAAACAGGAAAGGTTCTTTCCCGCACGTTCCACACCGGAGAGAATTTTGACGAAGCAGAGCTCACGAAGCTGCAAATGAAATACCTCTATAACCACAGAGATAAG
>MHTR01000022.1 GCA_001823155.1 Candidatus Wildermuthbacteria bacterium RIFCSPHIGHO2_01_FULL_48_25 | reverse complement strand
AAAAGTCGTTGACCTTACGGGAAAAAAACGAACAATATTGAGACCATGATCCCGTTAGAGATTGCGTATCTTTTCTTACAAATGTATGATTTCAACGACAAGGCACATAAACAGTCTGGTATCTATATCCGTAATCGACGGAAACGCTTTGCGTAAAAGCGTTTCCTATCTCTAACGGGATGATTAACAAAAATCCTTTGCAGCAGGCAGACCCAAGTATTTTTGAGTTGGTGGAAGCTGAAAAAAAGAGAAGGCAGGAGGGGTTGGAAATGATTCCCTCTGAAAACCATACCTCGCTCGCGGTGCTCGAAGCGCTTGGTTCTTTGCTTACAGACAAGTATTCAGAGGGATACCCCCACAAGCGTTACTATGGGGGAAACGAATTCATAGACAAGGTGGAGGACTTAGCTATTGCGAGGGCTAAGGAAGCGTTTGGCGTTCCTTTTGCCAATGTGCAGCCCTATTCGGGTACTCCCGCAAACTTCGCGGTGTATTTGGCTACCTGCAAAGCAGGGGACACGATTATGGGCCAGAACCTTTTGGATGGTGGGCATCTTACGCATGGTTGGAAAACAAGTTTTTCAGGCATTTTCTATAACTCCGTTCAGTACCACGTGAAGCCAGACGGCTATATTGATTTGGATGAAGCGCGAAAGCTGGCGCAAGAACACAAGCCAAAATTAATCTGGGTGGGAGCTTCGGCATATCCAAGAGAGTTTCCTTTTAAAGAAATGGGAGAAATCGCAGATTCAGTTGGAGCGTTCTTGGCTGCCGACATCGCGCATATCTCAGGCCTCGTTTTGGGAGGAGCGCACGCAAGCCCGGTTCCCTTTGTGCATATTATTACCACCACCACGCACAAAACCTTGAGAGGCCCCAGGGGAGCACTCATTATGGCGACAGAAAAAGGGTTGCAAAAAGACCCTGAACTCGGAGCGAAATTAGACAAAGCCGTGTTCCCGGGTTTGCAGGGCGGGCCGCACAACCACCAAACAGCAGCCATTGCGGTTGCCTTGGGAGAAGCAATGAAGCCCGAGTTTAAGGACTACGCTCATCAGGTGGTGAAGAACGCAAAGGCCCTCGCGCAAACGCTCATGGATAACGGTTTGAAGCTTGTTTCAAGCGGAACAGACAACCACTTAATGCTGGTGGATTTGACGCCCCTTGGTATTGGCGTGGGAGTGTTCGCGGAAAAAGCTTTGGATTTGGCAGGCATTACCCTTAACAAAAACACCATTCCTTCTGATCCTTCTTCTCCTTTTTATCCTTCTGGTATCCGTTTGGGAACTCCCGCGATTACTTCAAGAGGGATGAAAGAAGAAGAGATGAAGCACATAGGGAAATGGATCGCGGAGGTTGTGGAAGAAATAAAAGACGTGAAACTTCCTGAAGCCAAGGAAGAGCGGCCCGCGTTCGTGAAAGAATTTTCTCAAAAGATAGCAGAGAACCAGAAAGTAAAGGAGGTGAAGGACAAGGTGCGGGAACTCTGCACCAAGTTTCCTCTCCCGTACTAGCCCATGGCAACCGTACTCAAAGGGGAATCTCTCGCAAAAGAGGTTCTTCTAAAGCTTGAACCTCAAACTCAAAACAAGAACCTGAAGCTTGCCGTTGTTCTCGTGGGAGACAGCGAGGTCTCGAAAAAATACATTACAGAAAAACAAAAAGCCGCTGAAAAGCTCGACATTGAGTTTTCTTTGAGCGTGCTTCGAAAAGAGGTTTCGCAAGAAGAACTTGAAAAGAAGGTGGAAGAGCTTGCGAACGAATCTTCAGGCGTAGTTGTTCAGCTTCCTTTGCCTCAGCACATCAACACGCCAAGCGTGCTGAACAAGATTCCCGTGGAAGAAGACGTTGACGTGCTTTCTGAAAAGAGTTTTGAGCTGTTCAAACAGGGGAAGCTTGGTATACTGCCGCCAACCGTGGCAGCGATCTCAAAACTTCTTGAGGCCTCCGTCGTTTCTTTGGAGAATAAGCAAGTGGTGCTTGTGGGCAAGGGTAGATTAGTGGGCCTTCCTCTTTCTGTATGGTTTTTGCAAAAAGGTATAACGCCTATTGTGGTGGATAAGTCAACGCCAAATATTGGGGAAGTCACAAAAACAGCAGATATTCTTATTTCAGCAACCGGCAAGGCAGGTTTGATAAAAGGTGATATGGTAAAAGAAGGAGCGGTGGTTATTGATGCTGGCACGTCTGTGGAAAGTGGGGACACAAAAGGGGACGTAGACTTTGAAAGCGTTTCAAAGAAAGCGTCATTCATTACTCCTGTCCCCGGAGGCGTCGGCCCCCTAACCGTCGCCTGTTTATTACAAAACCTTGTGACATTATGGACGCGATCATAGTATTCTTTGGGCAGTATTTTGGATACATTTTGATTGGGTTGCTGGCGCTGTTCTTTTTCAAGAAGCGCTTTGTGTTTTTGGCCTTGCAAATGCTTGCTGCGGCAGTACTTTCAAGAGGAATTATTACAGAAGCAATCCGGTTTTTCTTTCCGCAGGATAGGCCGTTTGTAGAAAACGGCATTGCTCCGCTTATTGAGCATGCCGCGTCTTCTTCGTTTCCTTCGGGGCATGCTTCGTTGTTTTTCGCGCTTGGTACAGTTTTGTATTTCTACAACAAAAAAGCAGGAATTTTGTTCCTGCTCGCGAGCGCCGCAATCGGTATTGCCCGCGTTGCTGCCAGCCTCCACTGGCCCATCGACATTGTTGCCGGAGCCGCAATCGGTATTGCTTCAGGTTGGATTGTTGTGAAGCTTTCACGCAAATTCAAGCACTAAAGGCAGGTGGTCTGAGATGTTGAGTTGGGGGACTTCAAAGCTGGTTACTTTGATGTCAGAAGATACGAAAACATAGTCTGAAAAGTATTGAATATTGTTGGGATAGCGCTTGTAATTGAGTTCGCTTCTCGTGGTTTCTATTTTGTATTCTCTCACAAGTTCTTTCATTCCCATTCTTTCGATCATTCCAATGCTTTCGGTGCTCGGAAGGAGATTGAAATCACCTCCCAGGATTTTTTCTCCCGTTTCTTTTGAAAGGAAGTCAACAATACGTTTTGACTGTTCCAGACGCTCTGGCGTATCGAGTTTGTCTCCAGGGTAGGCAGTGCCGTGCATATTGCAGAGGGTGTATGGTTTTTCGTTGTGTTCAAACCTTACGTATTGGAAATAGTGGGGAGCGCCCTGCCTGTCGTCATGGCTTTTACCCGACGGGTCACCCTGCACGTGCAGCCTACCCTGGCTTTTAACTTCGATTTCTTGCTTGGCGAATATCGCGACTCCTACCAACGTGGTTGGGTCAACGTTGCCGTTTTTATCGAGAATGTTGTGCGAAGGAGCGTAGTATTCCTGGAACTCAAGAAGGGCTTCTTGAAGTTTTTTTCTAATATCAGTCTTGCCGCCCCATGGGGTAAGGCCTGGGGTTGGGGAATCGAGCACTTCCTGAAAACAAAAAAAGTCTGTGCTTCTCGCGTGTTCTTGTATGAATTGCATAAGGGGTTCAAACACCTGCCCTCCCCATATATTGAGAAAAATGATTCGCATTGTGCCTGGGGAGGGAATCGAACCCTCATGGGATTGCTCCCACTGGTTTTTGAGACCAGACTGTATACCGTTCCAGCACCCAGGCGCTGGGTTATTGTACTTAATTTTCGCTCTTTTGTACAGGCTTTTGCCAAGAGGCGAAGTCGCAGTCAGGGTAGCGGCTGCAGCCGTAAAACATCCTGCCTTTTTTGGTTCTGCGCGTAATAACATCTCCTTCTTTGCAGGTTGGGCATTTCATTCCAATAGAAGCGCTTTTGGCGGCAAGTGATTCCGTGTATTTGCATTCAGGGAACTTTGAACAGGCCAAGAACTTGCCGAACTTTCCAAAGCGCACAACCAAAGGAGCGCCGCATTTGGGGCAGGTTTTGCCTGTTTCTTCCACAATGGTTTTTTTCTCAACTTCCAAATATTTCTTTTCAAGGTTTTCGGCAAAGGGCTGGTAGAATTCTTGAATCATGGGAGTCCATTGTTTCTCACCCTTGGCAATGTCGTCAAGCTTTGTTTCCATGTTCGCGGTAAACTCAATGTCTACGATATTGGGGAAGTGTTCAACCAACAGGTCATTCACAATCATTCCAAGCTCTGTGGGTTTGAATTTTTTCTGCTCATCTTTTTCCACGTATCCTCGGTCTTGAATGGTGGAGAGAATGGGAGCATAGGTTGAAGGTCTGCCAATTCCATGCTCTTCCAGAGCCTTTACAAGAGTTGCTTCAGTATATCTTGGAGGAGGTTCTGTGAAGTGCTGGTTGGGACTGAGTTTCTCAAGGTCCAAAGTTTCTCCTTTTTGGAGTTCGGGAAGCAGGGCTTCCTGGAATTTGAGGGAATAGACTTTGAGGAAGCCTTCGAACTTCAGAACCTGGCCATTTGCGCGGAACGTGTAGTTCTTGGCGGCAATGTCGGCTGCGGTTGAATCAAACAAGGCGCTTGCCATTTGCGAGGCAAGGAATCTTTGCCAGATGAGTTTATAGAGCTTGAGGTGCGCTTCTTTGAATTGTGCGCCTTTCAAAGATTCAGGAAGTCTCGCGGGGTCAGTAGGTCTAACTGCCTCGTGGGCTTCCTGAGCGCCTTTGGACTTTGTTTTGAATCTTCGGGGAAAGCCCGCGTGATATTCTTTTCCATAGGTTTTGGTAATGAAGTCCTCCGCTGCTTTCAATGAAGATTCAGAGAGGTTCAAAGAATCAGTCCTGTGGTAGGTGATGTATCCGTTCTCATAGAGCTGCTGCGCCAAGCTCATGGTGAATCTCGCGGGAAAATGGAGTTTTTGCCATGAGGATTGCTGCAGGGTAGAGGTTGTGAAAGGAGGAAGGGGATTCCGCTTGATCTGTTTCTGCTCCACGTTTTCTACCGCGTATTCCGCGCCTGCCAGGTTTTTTTCAATTGCTTTTGCTTCCTTTTCGTTCGGAATATCAAACTTTCCCAGGTTCTTATTGTTTTTCTTTGCGAGTAGCGCCTCAAAGGAGACCCCTGCTTTCTTGAATAGAGCTGCTATTGTCCAGTATTCCTGGGCAACGAACTTTTGTATTTCCTTTTCACGCTCGGAAACGAGGCGGACCGCAACAGACTGCACTCTGCCCGCAGACAATCTCCTCGCGACTTTCTTCCAGAGGAAAGGGGAGAGCTTGTATCCCACAAGCCGGTCAAGAATTCTTCGTGCTTGCTGGGCATTCACCTTGTTCTCATCAATGCTTCGGGGATTCTTGAGCGCTTCAAGAATAGCGGGCTTGGTGATTTCGTGGAACACAATGCGCCTGGGGTTTTTCAACTCCAGGGTTTCTGCCAGGTGCCAGGCAATGCTCTCGCCTTCGCGGTCTTCATCTGTCGCCAAAATGGTTTCCTCCGCTTTTTTTGCTTCTTTTTTCAAAGCAGTCACCACCTTCTTTGCTTTCAAAGGAATGATGTACTGGGGAGCGAACTCATGCTCAACATCAACTCCTAGTTTGCTTTTGGGCAAATCTCTCACATGGCCATACGAAGATTGCACTTCGTACTCTTTTCCCAAGAATCCTTGGAGGGTTCTTCCCTTTGCCGGACTTTCAACAATCACAAGTTTCATGGTTTTTACTTTACCATTATTTCTATAACTCGCAAAACTTGACTTCTTTGTTTGGTTTATTTAGTCTGAAGAAATCGGAATGTATTGGGAGTGAAAGGAAGGGGATATGGTTACCCAAACAGCACCTAAAGCAGTGAGCGATGTCGCGAGGGAACTTGCAACTTTGCTGGTGAGGGTTCCCCTTGAGAGCCCGGGGGCTCAAGAAAAGATAGAGGAGCTTGTAGCCACGGCTCACGCGGGAGCCGCATATGGCACAGGCCTTGCAGCGGCAAAAGATGCGCTTGGTCAGACCCTGGGCGTCTTACTCAACAACCTTCCCCGTCACGAGCGGGATGCCCTGCAGACCCAATTCGAGAGTCAATTCACCCAGGAGTTCAGACGCCTCGCCCCGCGCATCAAGATCCACTGACAGCACAAGCTCTGGGCTAGGGAGAATTCTCATTCTCCCGTTTTTATTGTTTCAGTTTCTCTACTGCTTCAGACAGTATTTGGCAATAGAGGTTGAGGCCGATGGCGTTGACGTTGCCAGACTGTTCTTTGCCTAAAATGTTTCCCGCGCCTCGTATTTCTAGGTCGCGCAGGGCAATACGGTATCCGGAACCTGGTTCTTGCGCCCCTTGGAGAGCTTTGAGTCTTAGCTTCGCGTTCCCAGAAATGCGGGAAGGATAGAGGAAGTAGGCATACGCTTTTTTGTGCGACCTTCCGATTCTTCCTCGTATTTGGTAAGCCTGCGCAAGCCCTAGGTTCGTTGCGTCCGCAACAAGCAGCGTATTTACATTGGGAAGGTCAAGCCCGTTCTCAATAATGGTGGTGGCAAGCAGTACGTCAAACTTCTTATTCTTAAAGTCATCCATGGTGCGGATAAGCTGGCGTTCGTCCATTCTTCCGTGAGCTACCCCGAACGTTGCTTCAGGCACTATTTTCTGCAAGAGCTTTTTCACTCCCTCAATGGTGCCAATGCGGTTGTGTAAATAGTATGCCTGGCCGTTTCTTTTGAGTTCTTCAAGAATTGCTTGTTTTACGGTTTTCTGGTTCCATTTCCCAATAGTTGTTTCAACCGCGGTTCTTCCAGGAGGCGGGGTTTGAATAATGCTGATGTTCTTGAGAGAAGAGAGTGACATATACAGTGTGCGGGGAATAGGGGTTGCGGAAAGAGATAGGACGTCGAGAGAAGTTCTCAATTCGCGCAGTTTTTCTTTTTGTTTCACACCGAACCTCTGCTCGTCATCAATGACAAGCAGCCCGAGATTCTTGAACTGCACGTCTTTTGAGAGCAGGCGGTGGGTGCCAATAACCATATCGATGTTTCCTTCCCGCAGCCCTTTTAAAATATCTTTTTGCTCCTTTGCAGTCTGGATCCTCGAAAGCAAGGCAACGTTCAGGGGGAGCGATTGCAGCCGTGCTTTGAAGTTCTGGAAATGTTGGTAGGCCAAAATGGTGGTTGGAGCAAGAAGGGCTGATTGGTAACCCTGTTCCAGGGACCGCACCATGGTTCTCAAAGCAATCTCGGTTTTTCCGAATCCCACGTCTCCGCACACCAACCTATCCATGGGGTTTTGAGTTTCCAGATCCTTTTCAATATCTTGGAGCGCTTCTTTTTGGTCTGGCGTTTCTTCAAACGGGAAGGTTGCCGCGGCTTCCTTTGATATATCTGAAGAAGGGGCATACGGGGTTCTTGTGGCAACTTCGCGCTGGGCATAGAGTTCGAGCAGTTGCTTTGCCAGTTTTTCCACCTCTTCTTTGATCCTCCGTTTTGTCTTTATCCAGAAAGGAGAGCTCAGGCGGGAAACGCGAGGATCTGAGAATCCAATATATCTTGAAAGTTTGCGTTCAAGCCCGGAAGGAACATAGAGCTTATCACCTGCGGCATATTCCAGAACATAATAATTTCTGGATTCCGTATCCTTGGCCCGACCAAGTTGTGGATAACTTGGTCGGGCCAAGGAAAAGTCGTAAAAGCCAGCAAAGCGTGCGACGCCGTGATCCAAGTGCACAAGATAGTCTCCTTCTTTGACGTTTTTAATGTCTGAAAAGAGTTTTTGGGACTTCAAACGCTTCTGAAGTATCTCTTTTGCTTTTGTTTCATCTTTGACTTCCAAAGGAAGCTGTTCAATATGCTCCACCTTGTTTCCCAAAAACTCCAAACGAACGGCGTTGTTGGTGTTAATAGGGAAAAGCTCAACAAGCCCGCCCCGTATGGTGAACTCTCCTGGCTCGGATACGGAAAATACCTTTTCGTATCCAAGCTCGTCGAGCTTTCGCAAGACTTCAGACAGGGAATATGTCTGACTCTGTTCGAGGAACAAGGTGTTTTCTTCAAAAAAGGGCTGTGTTTTTCTCGCGTCAGCCAGTTTTTGGAAGTTTTCCTCAAACCAAGCGTTCCCCTTTTCCAAAAAGTAGGGGGTGATAGAGGCAATCAGCAATTTCGGCATTGACAACCCCATGCATTTCCAAGTTTAATGAATCAACACTGGAAGTCAACCAGCTTTTTTATTGAAACTAGGCCCGGCCTAGTTTGGATTCGAGAATAGAGAGGGCGGAGGTGATGGCGGTGGTGAGAAGAGGGAGTTCTTCTTTTTTGAAGGGTTTAAGCACGAAGTTTTCTACATCTGCGGGTTTTCCTTCGGGAGGGAGAATACCAATTCGTATCCTGGTGAAGTCTTTTGTTCCCAGAGCCTGGATGATGGATTCCACGCCTTTGTGGCCCGCAGAACCGCTCCCCTTTGATACTTTGATTTTCCCGAGGGGAATATCTATATCGTCGTGAACGACGACTAAGTTTTTAGTCGGTAGTTTATAGTTTTTAGTTGCTTTTAATACGGCAGAGCCCGAATCATTCATGAACGTATCGGGCTTCAAAAGGCGCGCTTCAGGGAGTTCTTTTTTCTCAAGCTCGTCTAATACCATGAAGCCCGCGTTGTGGCGGGTTTTTTCGTACTTCTTTCCTGGGTTTCCTAAACCGACGATAAGATACATAAAGATAGTATACCATATACATAAGAGGGCTTGTCCCGTTAGAAGTCGCGGACGACGTTCCGCGTCCTACTTCTAACGGGACTTGCAAAATGGGAAAATATCGGTATACTTATACTAGTATGAGAGGAAACGGAACCGTATTGCAGAACGTGCTGTTCGTAGCCGTTGCACTGCTTGTAGTAGTGGTTATTCGAACATACGTGTTCCAGCCTTTTTTGGTAAGGGGTGACTCCATGGTTCCCAGTTTCCACAGCGGAGACTACCTTATTGTAGACGAGCTTTCGTATAAGTTCTTGAGAAGCCCCGTGAGAGGAGAAGTCATCGTATTCAAGTTCCCGGGAGATGAGACGCAAAAATACATTAAGCGCGTCATCGGCTTGCCTGGTGAGACTGTGGAAATCAGGGAAGGAAAAGTGTTTGTTTCCATGGGAAGCGAACCCAAAGAACTTGAGGAGCCTTATCTCAGGCAAGGTACAGTAACCGAAGGGTTCACGGAGCTTACTTTAGGGAACGACGAATATTTCGTCATGGGAGACAATAGGGAGTTTTCTTCAGATTCAAGAAGGTGGGGAACCCTGCCCCAGGAGGAAATAATCGGAAGGGCTCTCTTGCGCGTGTTCCCGTTCCAGGACTTTGCCGCGTTCGCGGCCCCTGCCTACTAAAAACTACAAACTAAAAACTGTTCATGCCCAAAGGACCGCGATTCCAAACCCCCCAGGGAATGCACGACGTGCTTCCTGAAGACCAGCCTTACATCGAAAGGATTTCTGGCGTTGTGAAGGATGTGGCGGATTTCTACGGGTACGCTCGCATTGATACCCCAATGCTCGAAGACGCCGCGCTGTTCGAAAAGGGGATCGGGGTCACCACCGACATTGTGGAGAAACAAATGTATTTCCTGCGCACCAAAGGAGGGGATGTGTTGGCAATGCGCCCTGAATTCACCGCGGGAATAGCCCGCGCCTACATTCAGCACGGCATGATAAACCTTCCCCAGCCCGTGAAGCTGTATTCCACGGGGCCTCTTTTCCGCCATGAGTCTCCTCAGGCAGGAAGGTTTCGCCAGTTCCACCAGTTTGATTTTGAGATATTCGGAGAGCAGAGCCCCGCGAACGACGCCCAGATAATTCAGATGTTCTACGCCATTTTGCGCGAACTGAAGTTTTCTCATCTGATCATTGAGGTAAATTCCATTGGTGACAGCCAGTGCAGGCCCTACTATAAAAAGCTTTTAGTGAACTACTTGAGACCCAGGCAGTATAGTTTGTGCGTAGACTGCAGGAGAAGGATGAAAGAGAATCCTTTGAGAATTCTTGACTGTAAAGAAGAAAAATGCCAGCGCGTACGTTCGCAGGCTCCCCAAATAATTGACTCTCTGTGCGACGAGTGCAAGAACCACTTTAAGCAGTTGCTTGAGTTTTTGGACGAAGCAGACCTTCCGTATCACCTGAACCCTCATTTGGTGCGGGGGCTCGACTACTACACCAAGACAGTGTTTGAGATTTTTGTGGAAACAGAAGGGGACCAGGGAGAAGGAAAAACCCTGGCTTTGGCAGGAGGAGGCAGGTTCGACACCTTGGTAAAGCTTTTGGGAGGAAAGGATGTTCCCGCGACTGGAGCCGCGGCAGGTATGGAGCGCATCGTCTCTTTGCTAAAAGAAAAGCAGCTGTTCACTCCTCCTACGCCCCAGTACCGTATTTTCTTAGCCCAGTTGGGAGACGCCGCAAAGAAGAAAAGCGCGAAGCTTTTGGAGGAAATGAGAAAAGCAAAGCTCAATGTGGCTGAATCGGTGGGAAGGGATTCATTGAGAGCCCAGCTCGCGAGAGCGGATAAGTTGGGAGCGGAATTCACCCTTATCCTCGGCCAGCGGGAAGTACTGGACAACACCATTGTCATTCGGGAAATGGCAAAAGGAACGCAGGAAACCGTGAAGCTGGAAAAGGTGGTCGAAGAGGTTAGAAAGAGGTTGAAGAAATAGCAAATGGAGGAATGCATTTTCTGCAAAATAGCGAAAAAGGAGGCAGAGGCAAAGATCGAATACGAGGATGAGCAGTTCGTGGTGTTCCACGACCTCTACCCCAAAGCTCCTTTGCACCTGCTCCTTATTCCCAGGAAACACATCCACTCTGTTGACCATTTGGAAGAACGTGATACAACATTAATGGGAGAGCTTATCCTCCTTGCGAAGAAAGTAGCAAGAGACAAGAGCTTGAAAGGATACCAATTACAGATTAACGTAGGCAGGGAGGGGGGCCAAATGATAGACCATTTGCACCTTCACCTCTTGGCGAATTATGGCAAAGACAAAAACATTTGAGATCAAAAAGCACGAACGGGAGACCAATCTCTCCGTAGTGAGGCGATTTACCAAGCGCGTGAAAGAGAGCGGCGTGTTAAGGGCTGCAAAAAAATCCATGTTTGCTTCAAGGAAGCCCAACGCCACGAAACTCAAGAGCGCCGCGCTGCGAAGGATAGTGAAGCAAAAAGAGTACGAAAAACTCTACAAACTGGGCAAAAACTTCTAGTTTCCTCTTATGAAAGAAACCATTCAGAAAGACCTCAAGAATGCGTTGCTTTCAAAAGATGAAGTGCGCGTTTCCACATTGCGTATGCTTTTGGCCGTAGTTGGGAATAAGGAAATAGAAAAGCGGACTAAGTTCAGCAAGGAGAACCCAACTGCAAAAGAAGCAGAACTGCAAAAGCAGAGTTTGCTTTCTAGTGAAGAGGTTCAGCAGCTCGTCGCGGGAGATGTCAAGAAACACAAAGAATCCATTGAAATGTTCCAGAAAGGGAACAGGCAAGACCTGGTAGACAAGGAATCAAAGGAACTCAAGATATTGGAAGCATACCTTCCTGAACAAATGGGAGAGGAAGAGGTGCGGAAACTCGTTCAAGAAGCTGTTGCCTCAACCGGAGCAAAAACTCCCCAAGAAATGGGCAAAGTCATGGCAGCTTTAATGCCAAAGGTGAAAGGCAAAGCCGACGGCGCTCTCGTGAGCAAAATCGTAAAAGAACTTTTAGGTTGATGAATTTTATAGGGCGGGCAAAAGTATTATTGTTTGTAAGAATAGCTGTGGCCGCATGGCTCATAGTTCGTGCTGTTATTGCTTTAGCTCCACTCGTTATTGTTTTACACAATAGCTCCTTTGACGTTATTTATTCTTCTTCCAATTTGATTATTTTCTCCTCTATTCTTAGTGGCGGAGCTTTTTTTGGCACCGCAATAGGTATTCTCAAATCAAAAAGATGGGCGATATACGCTTTTATTGGGATTGTATTGCTTTCTTATGTGAGTCAATTTGCATTCGGTACTTTCAAAATAGATTTTGGAGAACTTGCCCTCGATCTTTTCGAGATATTCCTTATTTTTTATCTTTGGCAGAATCGGGATAAGTTTGAAGTAGGTGATAAGAAAAAGGAAGATATTTTCCTTGGTCTTTCTATTCTTGCTTTTGCGGTTAGTATTATACTTTCTGGGTTCTTAGTAGATAAGCTGAATAAGTTTTTAGATTTAGATGAAGAAGCACAGTCTCCTGGTACCCTTGACTGGCAAACCTATCGCAACGAGGAGTTTGGGTTTGAGGTGAAGTATCCCCCCAATTTTGAGTTTGGAGTTTGTGCTGGGACTCCACCATTTTCTGTTATAGGCCTTGATAGAAGTGAGCTAATTCAACAAGGATCTGTAGGGTGCGATATCGGCCTGAAAATTTATGGCATTATTTTTACTTTTAAGGAGGGTCCATACGATACAGCACAGGATGTTGTTGATTCACTGCCGTTGGGGTTAGATGATGAGATTGGTTCTACGGCAGATATTTTTTTTGGTAGGAATAAGTTTATAAGGGTTACTAGATTTTCGTCTTTTTCTGGTACAGAAGATATTTTTTACTTTACCCAATACCCAGGGAGTAGTTTTTTTCTAAGCGTTTCCGTGTATCCGAGAGTTGAGATCGATCCGGAGAGAGATTCTTTAATTAACTATGATGAAGTAGCAAATCAAATCCTCTCCACGTTCCGGTTTATTGAATGACAAACTATGAATCAAGGTTTTTCTAAAGTTTTAATCTTAGTTATTGTGGCCATCCTTGTTGCCGGAGGGATTTTCGCTTGGCAGTATTTCGGTGTATCAAAAAATGAAATTACTGGCTGGAGAGAATATAAGAGTCCAGAGTTTGGTTTTGAAATCAAGTATCCGTCTAGTTGGTTCCTGTATGGGGCCCAGCAGAGTATCTCCACAGCCAAACCAGAAGAGTGGCTGCCAGTGGATACTTTTCCACCAGGATACGCAAAGATATGGTGGGAGAGAACCGGTGTTCAAACTATCGACGACATTATTGATGAACGTTTTGGCTCTACCACGAACACTAAAATTGTTTCCGATTCTGATAAAAACGTGAATGGTACAGAGGGAAGGGAGGTAGTGTATACCTGCAAAAATTGTGAGGCTACATATATTGAAGAAATAGATACATTTCTTCCAGCAACCGAGGGGAAGGTCATCTTTTTTAATGAGAGCGGTGGTGTGATATACCTTTGGCTTGTGTATGACAAGGGCGATCCACGGGCTGACTATTACATCAAAACTTTTAATGAGGTTCTTTCTACGATAAAATTGCAAAAAGATGGGGTAGATGTATCTAACTGGCAAACCTACCGTAACGAGGAACATGGGTTTGAAATAAAATACCCAGAAGATACGAGAATTTCGGAAACAAGCAATTATACTATTCCTGCTTTAAATACAAACAAAGATATAATTACAGCAATCCAAAGCAAAGAACCAAGTTATCCAAGATCGCTCACCGGGCTAAGTGTATATGCAACAGATGACATTGCTAGTTGTTCTATCCTAAACAACGGTAAAAAAATTACAGAAACGAAAGATATTAATGGCATTACTTTTTTAGTATATGGAGAAAATCTTCCTGATAGTGCGATGGGAGGAATAAGAAGCGTTTTTGATATATACCGTATTGTTTATAACAATGTGTGCTATTCAATCCTATCTTCTGTCGATTGGAGAGATGTTTCGTTTATGTACAGCGCAATCGGTATAGAGGGCCCAAGCTCGCAAGAACTTGAAGAACAGCAGAACTGGATCCAAACACAGCAGCAACTGAATGAGCAAATCCTTTCCACGTTCCGGTTTATTGAATAAAGATGCCAAACATTTCTTCTAAAACCTGGGTTCTAATAGTGAGTGTTCGACATTGAGTGTTGAACAGTCGATGGTTCTTTGGTGAGTAAAATTGTAAAAGAGCTTTTGGGATAGTCATTTTCTTGACAAGGCCGTATGTAAGACGGATACTGCGATAACGTATGAATTTCCCAAAAATCATTTTTGCCGCGAGCATTATTGCTGTTTTTGCGTTTGCCGTGCCAAGCGCCGACGCTTTGACGGACGAGGAAATCAAGGCGCTAATCATGCAGCTGCAAGAGCAGATAGCCCAGCTTCAAAAACAATTAGCTGAAACCGAACCGCAGGCGTGGTGCCATACCTTTGATATAAATATGAAAATAGGAGGTACGGGTTCTGAGGTTATGGCTTTACAGACCGCCTTGGAAAAAGAAGGATTATACACAGTTTTCGAAGGTCAGGAGTTTGCTTTGTTCGATGAGTCCCTCGCTTCAGCAGTAGTGGGATTTCAGGAAAAATACAAGAGTGAGATTCTGGCACCTTTCCGGCTTGCTCACGGGACAGGTTTTGTGGGAAGCAGCACAAGGGCAAAATTGAATAGGCTCTATGCTTGTTCAGCAACCCAGGCAACCCCAGCGCCAACACCTATACCTACGCCTGTGCCTACGCCAACTCCTACGCCGCCAACCGGTAGCCAACCGTCCCTCACCGTTCGTTCTCCTAATGGAGGGGAAGAGCTCTTTGATGGTGTTGGTTACCCGATTACCTGGCATACGGGTGGTTATGCGCGTATTTCAATATACCTTGATAAGCCAGACCCCACCGTTGCAAGCAAGATTATCGCGAATAATGTGGCCAATACTGGTTCTTATCACTGGACTATAGCAAATGTGGACAGGGGTTCATACAAGATCAGGGTATGTGAATATCGCGACTCTTCCTTGCCCTACGCCGCAGTTGAGTGCGATATGAGCGATGGCTACTTTAATATTGCGAAAGCTTCCGCGGCTGCGGCTCCTGAAATGGTATATCCGGTAAACGGCCAGGTGCTTAACCACGGCTTTCCTAATCAGTATATATTTAAAGCAAAGCCGGTTGCAGGCGCGAGATATCTTTTTGGATTCTTCCAAGATGGAGCCATGGTTTATGAAAACTGGCGCGACAACCAGCAGTTGAGTTCCAACGGTGAATTCATAATAACCCCAAGCAATTCTTTTTACTCAAAACTAAAAGAAGGCAATGCGCAGGTTTGGGTGCGCGCGTGGCTCAATAACCAGTGGAGCGAGGCGAGGGTTATCACTATTAAGCTTGTGTCCCAGACTTCCACAATTCCTTCTACTCAACCTTCTATTACCGTTTCCCCACTTAATCCCAATGGTGAAATCCTGCAAAAAGGGACTACGAGGTATGTAAATTTGAAGTTCTCACCTTCCGTACCGCTCGGAGGATTTGTCGTTAATCTGATTCCCGCAACTACAGATACGTACGCGGTTGCGCACCTTAAGACATGCGGAACAGCCAGCGACTATATTGCAGACAGTGTTGTTCCTCCCAACGTAAGTTGGCAGTGGAAAGTTGGATATGATGTAGACGGGAAAGAAATCCCCAATGATTCGTACAGAGTTCTCGTGTATGACTGTGGGAGTAAAAACGACAGTGTCTGGACAGGCAGTGTTGCATCAGCGAAAAGCAGTGTTTTCAGTATTGTTTCGGCAACAACTACAACCCCTTCTATTACGGTTCTTTCTCCTAATGGAGGGGAGCAATTACAGAAAGGCGCTACCCAAACCATTACGTGGAGTTCAAGTAATGTTTCACAGGTATATATTAAGCTAAGAAAAGGGACCGATACTTACCACGGGACCGAAGGCGCTGTTTCAGACATTATTTCCAATACCGGATCATACCAGTGGACTATCCCTACAACATTGCCAGACGGGAGCGATTACTCGATTAGGGTGGTTGATTCGGCAGGAACTATATCTGACGATAGTAATAGTGATTTCAGCATTGCTATACCTTCTATCACTGTTCTATCTCCCAACGGAGGGGAACAACTGCAGATCGGGAGCACGTATCGGATTCGGTGGAGTTCTGCCGGCATGTACAACGTGAAAATTTATATCGTTAATGATACAAACACAGGAAGCGGCAGCACGAATTACGTTATTCCTTATAATAATGGCTGGTCTGCTTCTACTGGGTTTTACGATTGGACTATCACGAGCCAACAACTTCCCGTTGGCACAAGCAATGAGAGGTACAAGATACGCATTGATAGTAACGAGAACTCTTCAATCTTCGACAGTTCCGATGGCTACTTCACTATCGTGGGGGCGGAAGTCAGTGCTCCGTCTATCAAGATTCTTTCTCCCAACGGAGGGGAGAACTGGAAAATCGGAGAAACACGCGATATAACGTGGAGTTACTCTGGGCCAGCTAGTAAAACTGTCCAGATTGAGTTGGCGCTTCCAGCAGCAGATGGACCCATAATTACTTCAAATGTGGCTGCGAGCGCACAGAGGTATTCATGGTTGATACCCGACATAGACGTCTCGAGTCTGAGCGAGTACCGCGTTATTATTAGAGAACCGGCGCCGACATACACTCTTCTTGATAGTAGTGATAGTTATTTCAGTATTGGTGAGCCTCCGTATATTACCTCTGTATCTCCAACATCCGGCACGTCCAATGATATGATTACGGTTTACGGAAGCGACCTTGTAGATACCCCTGCCGTTGCAGTTACGATTGAATTTTTGAAAAATGGAGTTGTAAAAGGCAGTCAGAGTAGTGGTATATCCACTCGATTTGATGGATTATCTCTTAAGTTTCAATTAAGCGGTCTTTTTGTAGAGAATGCCGAGACTGGAGCATATCAGATTCGTGTCGTGAACAGTAATGGCACAAGTAATGCCGTCAATTTCACAATCACTGAAGCGAGTTCGCAACCTTCCCTTACGGTTTTGGCGCCCAACGGTGGCGGGCTTTTGTTCCCTGGGGCAGCGGAGGTTACCTGGAAATCAACAGGCATTTCCGCTGACCAGCCGATCAACATCATCAGTTTAGTGGGAGTAGACGGAACGGAATGGCATTTGAAGTACGATGCCCCGAACGACGGCTACGAGGTGGTTAATCTTCCATCGTTCGATAAGTCGGGAAGTTTCAAAATAAAACTCGAAACAAGCGTCAATAAGCAACAGGTCATTGACTTGAGCGATACCTATTTCAATCTTATTCCTCCCGTAAGCAGTCTCAAGAATATCGAAGACCAAACTGCGTCGATTGCCGACGCGGTTTCCAAGCTTCTCGAAAGTCTTAAAGGATTTACTCCCTAAGCGTGTGTTCGACACTCGGTGTCGAACAGTTTGCTACTTGGTTAGACTTGGCTGGAAGAGGTAGTTGAGGTGAATGGGGCGAGGGGTGACCCTCGTTATTTTTTTGTCTTCAATAATGACCTCGAGGAGCAGGCCTTCCATGGTTTCTTTTGAAAATCCTTGGTCAAACACGAAGTTGCCTAAACTGTATGCGATCCAGCCCGCTTGGTATTGTTCTACTGGCCGTTCAGGCTCTGAAGAGTCTTCAGGCTCGATGAGCTGAACTACGTGCGGGTGGTGGCCGATCACGAGATTTGCGCCTGCGCCAATAGCGGTTTTCGAGAGGAGTTCCTGTGTTGCGCTGGGTTTTGTTTGGTATTCGTCTCCAAAATGGAACGAGACAACAATAATGTCTGCAACAAGCTTCGCCGCTTGAACGTCTTCAATAAGCTGGGGAAGCCGCGAGCTATCCATCCAGGGAACAGAGGCAGAAGCTTTGGGATTATCCCAAAGAGGGGAGCCCTGTTCGGTGTATGCTAAAAATCCGATTTTTACGCCCTGAACTTCAACAACAACCGGTTCGTGGTTGAAACCCACTGGGGTGATGTTTTCGTCTTTGAGCCGCTGCATGGAATCTAGGAATGCTTCCGCGCCGTAGTCAAAACTGTGGTTGTTCGCAACCGAAAGCACGTCGAATCCCGCGAATACTAAACCCTCAAGCGCCCGGGGGTCAGCGCGGAAAGAGTAAATGCTTCCTTGTTTCTCTCCCTTGTCTGAAATGACGCTTTCAAGGTTTCCAAATACCAAGTCTGCTTTTTGCAAAAATCCTGCGATATTGAGAAACGGAAACCGCCAATCACTTCCGTTTTCCTTGGTGTAAAACTCAACTCCGCGGTTGAGCATGATATCCCCCGCAAAAAGCAAAACCGATTCTTTTTTGTTTTCTTGCCCCTCATTGTTTGGAGCCTGCGCTTGTTCGCTCCACAAAAAGAAAGAACCTCCGAGAAGTAAAATAGAGGATATGAGTATGGTTGTGAAAAAGACAAGGCGTTTCATGGTTTTAGCGTAGCAAGAAGAGCGCTTTATTGAAAACAATACTTCCGGGGACTACAATAAAGGATGGCTGAAATATCGAATATGGAGGTGCGTATTTTTGATGAGGCGCTTGAGGAATTTATACAATCACTCGAAAAGCAGACGATTGCGAAGGTTTTGCATACGATTGAGCTTTTGGAAACATTCGGCAACCGTTTAACTATGCCGCACAGCAAGAAGGTTGCTGGCGGCGTTTTTGAATTACGTATACGCGGCAGTCAGGAGGTGAGGATTTTCTACGCTTTTCATAAAAATTCTGCCGTACTTTTACACGGTTTCGTAAAAAAATCAGCTAAAACGCCTCCTAGGGAAATACGGCTTGCGGTACAAAAGCTAAAGGCCTTGACAACTAGATAACGTATACGTTATACTTAAAACATGAAAACATATCGACAATTGAGGGCAAAACTTCTCCAGGATAAAAAAACCAAAAGGGCGTACGAAGATTTGAAGCCCCAGTTTGCTTTTGTTCGAATGGTTATTCAAAAAAGGATTGAACGCGGCCTCACTCAAAAAGACCTCGCAAAGAGAATCGGTACAAAACAATCTGCGATAAGTCGTCTCGAATCGGGTACATACAACCCCACCCTCTCTTTCATAGGGAAAGTAGCCAATGCTCTCAATGCAAGCGTAGCCATTTCTCTGAAGGGAAAATAAAAGGCGGGTGGAAGAGGTTCCCCCATTTTTTGTTCCTTGAAAATAGCAGAGCTAAGAACTACAATGGGGGATGGTTGAAATTCGGAATACGACAAAAGCAAGGATTCCTGAGGCATATTTGAAGAACCTGGCGAAAAAAGTGCTTGCCGGAGAAAGAGCCAAGAAGCGAGACGTTTCGGTGGTGTTCGTGGGGAAAAAAGAAGCGCGGGCGCTCAACAAGGCGTACCGCAAGAAAACCTACGTACCTAATATCCTCTCTTTTGAAGTAGAGGAGTTTGGCCTGGGAGAGCTTGTGTTGTGCCCCGAAATCATTTCCCACGATGCCAGGAAATATGGTATAACATTCAAACAGGAACTAAGCCATGTATTCGTGCATGGCCTCATGCATTTGCTTGGGTACAGCCACACAAAAATAGAAGAGAAATCAAAGAACTACTTATGAGTGCTCAAGGCGTCATCGCGCTGGATATCGGGACCCACACCATTAAAATGGGTGTGTTGAAACGAAGAGAGGGAGGGGAAATCGAGGTTTTGGGTTTGGTGCAGGAACCTTCTTCTGGAGTTCGCAAAGGTTCGGTGGTGAATCCCGAAGAAACAGCCCAAAAGGTTCTTTCTGCGAAACAGCGCCTGGAGAACTTGAGCTCGCAGAAAATCAGGCAGGTTGTGGTGAACGTGGGAGGAAGCCACATTTTTTCCACCACTTCACACGGTATTGTCGCGGTTTCAAGAGCAGACGGCCAGATCTCGCAAGAAGACGTGGAGCGCGTTGTTGACGCGGCCCAGGTATTCCCTTTGAAAAGCAACAACGAGGTGCTTGAAACCTTTCCCCAGAAGTTCATTGTAGACGGGGAAAACACCACCAAAGAAGTGGTGGGCATGAAAGGCATGCGTTTGGAAGCTGACGTGCTGGCGGTATGCGGCTTCAGCCCGTATTTGCGCAACCTGACTGAAGCGGTGCTTGGCGCAGACGTTGAGATACTCGATATTGTGCCGTCTCCCTTAATGGGAGCTTCTTCGGTATTGACCTCTCGCCAAAAAGAGCTCGGGGTTGTTTTGATCGACTTGGGGGCAGGCACCACGAACCTGGCGGTGTTCGAGGAGGGGGAGCTCATCCATACCGCGGTATTCCCGGTTGGGTCGGGTAACGTCACCAACGATATAGCTATTGGGTTGAGAACCGAGCCTGAAACAGCTGAAAGGATTAAAATGGAGTTCGGGAGTTTGGGGTCTTCCAAAGGAAAGCGGAAGGAGAAGTTCGAAAGCCGAGACTCCGGCGTTGTTTCTTTTTCGGTCAAAGCGCTTTCCAAAATAATCGAGATGAGGATGCGGGAGATTTTCCAGCTGGTGAACAAGGAACTGAAAACCATTGGAAAACAAGGCCAGCTTCCTTCGGGAGTGGTGCTCATTGGGGGAGGAGCAAAGCTTCCCTCTATCGCGGAGTTCGCCAAAAAAGAGCTCAAGCTTCCCGTAAAGTTGGGCGCTCCTCACGAGATAATCACCTTTGAGACAGACCCCGCGTTTTTCGGAGTTATGGGATTAGCTTCAAGAATTCTAGGAGAAGCCGAACCCGTGCAAATGTCATTACCCGGAATTAGTGTTGCGCAAAAGTTAAAGCGAGTGTTCCGCGTGTTCATTCCTTGAATATGAAGAAAGCAACCATAAAAGTTGTTGGCATAGGAGGAGCGGGAGGCAACGCCATTAACCGCATGATGGAGTGCAAGCTCCAGGGCGTTGAACTCATCGCCGTTAACACAGATGCTCAGGATTTGAAAAAGATACGAGCGCACAAAAAGCTCCAGATAGGAACAGAAACAACCAAGGGCTTGGGAGCAGGAATGAATCCCGACTTGGGAAGAAAGTCTGCCCTGGAAGACAAAGAAGAGATCGCGCGCTTGCTCCAGGGAGCAGACCTGGTGTTTCTGGCTGCCGGGCTTGGGGGAGGCACGGGCGGAGGAGCAGTTCCCGTTATCGCGGAAATAGCGAAGAACTTGGGAGCGCTGTCTATTGCCATTGTGACAAAACCCTTTTCGTTCGAGGGAGCGTGGAGGACGCGTCTTAGCCAAAAGGCCCTGGACCAGCTCAAGGGAAAAGTAGATACTCTGCTTTCCATTTCAAACGACCAGATCTTGAAGCTTGTTTCAGACGACACGAGCGTTATCAACGCTTTCTGGGCCGCCGACGAAATGCTGCGGGAAACTGTGCAGGCAATTTCAGACCTCATTGCGAAACCCGGGCTCATCAACCTGGATTTTGCCGATTTGAAAGCGGTGATGAAGAACGCGGGCCAGGCAATGGTGGGCATTGGAAGGGCAAGTGGTGAGAAGCGGGGAGAGCGTGCTTTGGAGATAGCGCTCGCGTCTCCTCTGCTCAACTTTTCTCCCAAGGGGGCAAGGGGCGTTTTGTTCAACATTTCAGGCCACAACGATTTGAGTTTGGCTGAGGTGGAAGAAGTTGCGAAAAAGATCGAGGGGGTGGTGAGCAAAAACGCCAGGATTATTTTCGGCGCTTCGTTTGACAGGAATCTCAAAGAAGGAGAGCTTCGATTGACTTTGATCGCGACAGGATTTGGCGCATGAGTCGCATACTCTTTTTTGCCTGCCTCGCGTACATCGCGGGCGTTTTCGCGTGGTCAGTAACTCCTTTGGGAAAACAGCTTCCCAATGAATACAAAGAATATGTGGGGAAATACGTTTCAATAGAAGGCGTTGTTGTAGATGACCCCAACGAAAGGCGGGAAAACATACAACTTGCAATACGGCCCGAGGGCGGGAAAGGGAAGATTTTGGTCACCACAGACAAGTTCGGGGAATACAGGTTCCAAGACAGGGTGAAGGTTGAGGGCACCCTGCTTTCTCCTCCCAGCTTTGAAGAGTTTGACTATCCTGGTTTCTTGAGCGCGAAAAACGTACACGCGGTCATGTACTACCCCACAGTCACGGTTCTTGAAAAGGGAAACCACCCCCTGTTTTTGTTGAAAGACAAACTACGGAGCGTTTTGAAAGAGAACCTTTCATTCTCAAAGAGCGCAACGTTCGGCGCGCTCGTGCTGGGAGACCAGGGCAGGATGTCTGAAGAGTGGAAAAACAAGCTCAACGTCACCGGCCTTCGCCACATCACAGCTATTTCAGGCCAGCACGTTGTCATTTTAACGCGCATGCTTCTCCCTCTATTCCTTTGGCTGGGGTTGTGGCGGCGCCAGGCAGTGTTCTTGAGTTTCGCCTGCATGACCCTTTTCATTCTGCTTACCGGAATGCAATCATCTGCCATTCGGGCGGGCATAATGGGCGGGCTACTCTTGTTGGCAGAGTACATTGGGCGCATGAACGTTGCTCTGCGCGGCATTGTGTTTGCCGCGGCCTTAATGCTGCTTTTCAACCCGCGGCTCTTGCTGCATGACCCCGGGTTCCAGCTCTCCTTTCTTGCTTCCCTGGGGATCATTTTCGCGCTTCCTTTGTTTTTGCGCCTTTTGAAAAAGGTTCCCGAAGCGTTTGCTTTGCGCGAGAACCTGGCAGTCAACTTTTCAGCCCAGCTCTTTGTGCTTCCGCTCCTCATTCACAACTTTGGGTATGTTTCTGTTGTTGGCGTGGTGACAAACCTCTTGCTGCTTCCCGTGATTCCCTTTTTGATCGGCTTTGGATTCGTATTTTTGCTCGGAGGGTTGGCTTCAAACGTTTTGGCAGTTGTGCTTTCCCTTCCCGTAACCCTTTTGCTGGAATATTACCACTTTATCGTCAACTTTTTCTTTGAGGTTCCCCTGGCTTCCTTGGCGCTTCCCAATATTTCCTTTTTCTGGTTTTTGCCCTTCTATCTCGCGGTATATGGTATGATAAAAAAATATGCCAACGAAAAAAGCCTGGGTTTTGGCGGTTGACATGGGGTATGGCCACCAGCGCGCGGCCCACGCTTTGCTGCTTCTTGCCAAAGGCGGAAAAGCAATAAGCGCCAACTCCTATCCCGGCATTCCCGCGACAGACCGGAAGATTTGGGATACGGCCCGTTCTTTTTACGAAACCATTTCCCGCTTCAAAAAGGTTCCGGTGGTGGGAGATCTTGTATTCGCGCTGTTTGACAAGTTCCAGGAAATACAGGAGTTCTATCCCGAAACCCACGGCATTGAGTTCCCCACCATGCAGTTGAAGCAAGTGTACGGCTTGATGAAAAAGCGCGACTGGGGAAAGCATTTGATCGAGAAACTCAACAAGGAACCCTCACCCTTGGTGACCACGTTTTCAACGGTTGCTTTCATGGCAGAACACTGGGGGTACCAGGGCGACATTTGGCTCGTCATAACAGACACCGATGTCGCGAGGGCATGGGCGCCTTTGCGGCCTAACATGACGAGGATCCGTTACTGCGCGTCTACAGAAGTTGCAGCCCAGCGCCTGGAGCGCTACGGAGTCCCGCACCACCACATTTTCCAAACCGGCTTTCCTTTGCCAGAAGAGCTTACCCTAAACGCGAAAGAGGATTTGAAAAGGCGCGTCGCGTCCCTTGACCCTTCATTGCGCTACCGCAAGCTCTACCAGGAGTTGGTGAAAAGCTATCTTGGCAGAGTTTCATTCAAAACAGAAACCGCCCCCTTGTCGTTGACCTTCGCGGTAGGAGGAGCAGGAGCGCAAAAGGACTTGGCCTCTTCAATTGTGAAAAGTCTTGAGCATGACATGAGAGACGGCAGGGTGCAGCTTAATCTTGTCGCGGGGACAAGAAAAGAAACCGCCGCGTATTTTAAAGAGCTTTCTCCTTTGGCGAACGTAATCTTTGCGAAAACCATGGAAGAATATTTCCATGAATTTCACAAGACGCTCAGGAAAACAGACATTTTGTGGACCAAACCCTCTGAACTCGTGTTCTATGCCGCTCTCGGCATTCCTTTGATACTTGCCTCTCCCATTGGCTCGCAAGAAGTGCGGAACCGCGAATGGGTTTTGAAAGTTGGGGCAGGCATTGACCAGCTTGATCCGAAGTTTACCCACCAGTGGCTCTTTGATTTTTGGGAAAACGGAAACTTCGCGGAAGCAGCCATGCAGGGATTCGTGGAAATGGAGCGGGGAGGAGCTGAGAATATTACAAAACTTGTGTTGAGCCCGTAACGCTATGCTCTGGCTTTTATTCGTCATTTCCTCATACCTCATCTACGCCGCCGTGGTTCTGGTTGATAAGTATTTGCTTTCAGGGGCGAAAATGCATCCCGCGGCCTTCACTTTTTACATTGGCGCCCTGGGAATGCTGGCTTTTGTGCTCGTTCCCTTTGTGGGTTTTGTCATTCCGAGCCCTTTGCAGCTATTTTTGAGCATTGGGGCTGGAGCTTCCCTGGTGTATGCCATTTTCTGGTTCGCAAAGGGCGTGCAAAAGTACGAACCCTCAAGGATTATTCCGGCAATGGGAGGGTTCAGCTCCATTCTCGTGTTCCTGTTTCTTCTCGCCACCACAAAAGGGGAGACATTGCTTTCTGTTCCGCAGTTCGCGTCCCTGGGCTTGCTTATCATGGGTACTGTGCTCATCACCTATGAAAAAGGGAAGGGAGTCTCCCTGGGAAGCTTGAAGATAGCGTTTATCAACGCCACATTCTTTGCTTTGGCATTTGTCATGGCAAAGTATATCTATCTTTCGCAGCCCTTTTGGTCTGGCTTCATTTTAATGCGTCTCGGGGGACTGCTGGTTGCCCTTTTGTTTTTGCTTTGGTTCAAAGAGGTGCGCCATGAGGTATTGTGGGGAAAAGAAACAAAACGCCTTCCCTTTTGGGAAAACCCGCGTGTTGCAAGCATTTTTGTCGTGAGCCAGGGAGCGGGAGCGGGAGCTGAAATACTGCGGAACCTCGGCATTTTCCTGGTTCCCGTGGCGTTGCTTCCATTCATTAACGCCCTGCTTGGCATTCAGTATGTTGCCATTCTCGTGTTCGCGGCCCTGCTTTCCTGGAAGTTTCCTCACGTCTTGCGCGAACATGTCTCTAAGGATACGGTGTCGCAAAAGGTCTTAGCGATTCTTTTAATGGCTTTAGGCCTCGGTTTATTAACAGTATGACAAAAAAGAAAGTTTTACTTATTATCTTTGCAATAGTTTTTACCCCCCTGGTTCTTGTATTCCTATACTTTTTCGCGGGAAGCGCGCCCAGGGTAGAAAATGTGGCGTGGGGCGTGAACTTTTCCCAGAAGCACGCGTTGTACCTTGGCCTTGATTGGAAACAAACCTATATAGTCATTTTGGACGACTTGGGAGCAAAACGAGTCAAGGTTGCGGCTCACTGGGATCTGCTTGAGATGGAGCGTGACCAGTATTCTTTTGACGACCTTGATTGGCAAATGGAGGAAGCAGGGAAGCGGGGGGCAAAAGTCCTCATGGTCATAGGCATGAAAACCCCGAGGTGGCCCGAATGCCACATCCCGAACTTCGCGCTTTCGCTCTCAAAAGAAGAAGCGCAGCAGGAGATACTGGAAATGCTCGAGGCTGTGGTGGAGCGGTACAAGGGTAATCCGGCTTTGCTCGGCTGGCAGGTTGAGAACGAGCCCTTTTTCCCGTTTGGAGAGTGTCCCTGGGCAGATGGAGATTTTCTTGCAAAAGAAGTTGAGCTGGTGAAATCGCTCGATGCTTCGCATGACGCGCTCGTGACTTCGAGCGGAGAAGGTTCGCTTGGCATACGGGCCGCCAAAATTGGTGACAAAGTGGGAACAACCTTGTACCGCAAGGTGTGGTCAAGCCAGCTTGGCACATATTTCACTTGGCCCTATCGCCCGGTGTTTTACTGGAGAAAAGCTCTTTTGCTAAAAGCGCTCTTTGGAAAAGAAACTATCGGGGTTGAACTGCAGGCAGAGCCCTGGGGCCAGGTGCTTTTATATGATTTGCCTTTGGAGGAGCAGGAAAAGACCATGAACCTGGAGCGCTTCAGGGGGATTATTGAATACGCGAAAAACACGGGGCTCAAGGAGCAATACCTGTGGGGGACAGAATGGTGGTATTGGCTCAAGGAGAAACAAAACAACTCTTCCATTTGGAACGAAGCCAAAACTCTGTTTTGATTTGACATTTTTTCTATTTCTCTTATAACTGCTTTAGGACATAAGGCGTAACGGTTTTCGGTTTCGCCAAGCGTACAAGGAGCAGCTCGTTGCTTTTTGGCATATTACTTACAACGTTCTGTTGGGTCATCTGGGGTTCGATCTTTGTCGGGCGGAGGATGGGAATCAATAGGGGGACCATGAGGCCAGGGGTTTCTTGGGATGATTTCCAGGAACTTTCGCCCATGGAAAAGCTCAAGAGAGTTCCAGGTCCCGGAGACTACATGACCATGAGCCGAGGTGACCCCATCGCCCTTTTTTTCATGGATTTCGCCGTGGGAACAACGATGTTTAGGCAGGGAGTGGATTGGCAGGTATTTCTTGCCCTTGCATTTGTTGCAGTTGCAGGAACCTACATGTTTTTTCTCTGGGCTACCAAGACGAAGCGGGCACAGAAAGACAGGGATTGGTGGTTTAGACCCTTGAGTTTTAAGCAGCTTGGTCGGTTCACGAAATGGTTCCTTCCCGAAACCCGAGTCAAGATAAGTATTCCGGGCTGGATCCATTTTGTTTACTACTGGACTCAGCTTGTGATTTTCTTTCTTGGCCTCTGGTACCTTTTTGTGGGTCCCAGCATGACTGTTCCGATGGTTGCTGTATTTATAGCAGCGCTATTCGTGTACTTCGTTACGTTTGCATGGGATCGGGGCGAGGGCCACTTTGAGTAGGTGGCCGGGGTTTCTCGAAAATCGAGAGCCCCTTTTTATTTTTCGAAAGGCGCGATAGACTAATACATACATGAAAATCTCATACATCATCCCCGCTTATAATGAGGAGAAATACATCGGCCAGTGCGTGCGCTCTGTTTTGAACCAAAGCCACGTTGCTGATTTTGAGATTATCGTGGTAGACAACAACAGCAAAGACCGCACCAGCCAAATTGTTCGGGAGCAGTTTCCCAAGGTTGTGCTTATTCAAGAAACAAAGCAGGGCATGACCATTGCGAGGAACCGGGGAGCGAAAGAAGCAACAGGGGACATACTGGTGTTTTTTGACGCAGACGTGAAAGTTCCCTTGAATTGGGAAGGAAGAATGCTTGAGTGGTTCTCGGCAAAGCAAAACCTCGCGGGGGTTTCAGGCCCATATCGTTTCTATGATTTGCCTAAACGCTACAAGTTCATTGAGTTCATTGATTTCCATATTCTGTATCCGTTCGTGGGCGAGCTCATCCTCAAAAAAATCCTCAAGAGAGGAGCGTTGTGGAATGGCGGGAATCTGGCAGTGAAAAAAGAGGCGTTCGACAAAGTTGGCGGCTTTTCAGAAGAGATCGTATTCTACGGGGAAGATTCCGATCTTGCCAAAAAAATCATGCGGGAAGGGGAAATTTCATTCCTCCAGAGTTTGTGGGTATGGAGCTCGGCGCGAAGATTGCTCAAGGGTAATCCTATCAAGGAAGGATTGCGGTATGTTTCCCAGTACGCCTGGTTTCTGTCCACAAACAAGTCGCGAGCAAAATCATACGAAGAAGTGCGATAAAATATGAAGAAGCAGATCTATCTTGATTACGCGGCTTCGAGTCCTTTGGATCCCGGGGTCTTGAAGGCAATGATGCCGTTCCTTAGACGGGAGTGGGGAAACCCTTCTTCTTCGCATTCGTTCGGGCAGCGCTCCAGAGCAGCAATTGAGAATAGTCGGGAAACAGTGGCGAAGTTTTTAAACTGCAGCCCTCTTGAAGTTGTGTTCACGTCGGGAGCAACCGAGGCGAACAACCTTGCAATTCAGGGAGTACTTAAAAGCGCGAGTTCTAAGAGGCCCCACGTTATTGTCTCGAAAATCGAGCATGAGTCAGTTCTTTCCCCTATTCAGGAGCTGGAAGCGCAAGGCAAAATCGAAGCAACATACATTGCGCCGAACAAAGAAGGCATTACTGATCCTGCAGACGTGGAGAAAGTGCTGAAGACGAACACGGCTTTGGTTTCCATAATGTACGCGAACAGCGAGATCGGCACGATTCAGCCAATAGCCGAAATCGGAGCGTTGTTAAAAGTTAATAGTCAAAAGTCAAAAGTCGTATTCCACACCGATGCAGTTCAAGCAGCACAGTTTTTGGATTGCGATGTTCAGAAACTGGGGGTAGATATACTCACTTTAAGCGGCCACAAGGTGTATGGCCCCAAAGGAGTGGGAGCGCTGTACATAAAAGAGGGTACTGCTGTTTCTCCTCTGCATGTGGGAGGGGGCCAGGAGCAGGGCATGCGCTCTGGCACCGAGAACGTGGCAGCCATTGTGGGCATGGGAGCGGCAATTGAGGAAATCCTAAATCCTAAATCCGAAATTCGAAACATTAAAATGAGGCAGCTCCGCGATTTTCTCATGAAGGAAGTGCTTAGAAAGATTACAGGTTCTTCTCTCACTGGTTCTCGAACGCAACGCCTTCCCAACAACGCGCATTTCAGGTTCAAAAGCGTTCACGGAAAAGACCTGGCTATGATGCTTGACCAAAAGGGGTTCGCGGTATCCACGGGTTCCGCGTGCTCAGAAAAAACAGAAGAGCCTTCGCACGTACTGCTTGCTTTGGGGATTCCTGTTCAAGAATGCGTTTCTGCATTGCGCGTGACTTTGGGAAAGCAGACCACGAAAGAAGAGGTGGCAAAGTTCATAAAAACCCTCGCAACCACGGTTGAAAAACTTAGAGGGAAAGGGGTATAATAGGAAAATATGGTTCCTTACTCTTTTTCGCAGCTTCCTCACCAGTTCCACGCCTTGAAAGAAATAATCCGCAGGCGGTTTGAACGGTTCAAGAAGAAAAAGCGGGTTGTGAAACTCTTTGCCACCGTGGTGGCAGTTTCTGTTTTGTTCGGGTTTGCCGCGGGCGGTTTGGTTGGAGGCTTGGTGTATTACAAGGTTGCGGGGCATCTCAAAAACCTTCCTTTTGATTATTTCCGCAAAGTCGCTTCAACTTCAGAGCAGGCCTACCAACCTCAGACAACCCAGGAGCAGAAGATCATTGACGTGGTAAAGCAAACAAGCCCGGCGGTGGTAAGCATTATCATAACCAAGGATGTCCCGATTTTAGAACAGATCTTTGAGAATCCCTTTGAGGAGTTTGGCCCCGTGCCTTTTGAGTTTTTGGTTCCCCGCATTCGCCAAAAGGGAACAGAAAAGCAGGAGATTGGAGGGGGTTCTGGTTTTATTGTGAGCCCAGACGGCTTCGTGGTGACGAATAAGCACGTGGTGCTCGACGACGAGGCCGAATACACCGTGTTCACTACAGACGGAAAGTCATATCCCGCGAACGTGCTGGCAAAAGACCCGGTGCAGGATTTGGCGGTGCTCAAGATAGACCAGGAAAAAATCATTGACGAACAAGGAGCATTCACCCAGATTGATTTTCCTTTTGTGAAGCTGGGGAATTCAGATACGCTCGAGATTGGCCAAAGCGTGGTTGCTATTGGAAACGCCTTGGGAGAATTCCGCAACACGGTTTCGGTTGGAGTCATCTCGGGCCTTGGCAGAACCATTACGGCTTCGGGCAACAACTTTGTTGAAACTATTGAAGACGTCATTCAGACCGACGCGGCCATTAACAAGGGAAACTCGGGAGGGCCTTTGCTTAATCTTGCTGGCGAGGTTATTGGCATAAACACCGCAACAGTCTTGGAAGCCCAGAGCATTGGGTTCGCGGTCCCGGCGAATAAAGTGAAAAGGGACATTGAGCAGGTGAAAACGCGGGGGGAAATAGTGTACCCGTTTTTGGGCGTTCGATACGTGCTGCTTTCGCAAAAAATAGCGAATGACAACAACCTTAACGTTAACTACGGCGCGTGGGTGCAGCGAAACAGCCAAGGGGAGCGAGCAGTCATTTCAGACAGCCCCGCGCAGAAAGCAGGCATTAAGGAAGGCGATATCATCCTGGAGTTCAACGGAGAAAAAATAACCCAGGATAACTCGCTTTCGAAACTTATTCAGAAATATAATCCGGAGGATACAGTAACTCTCAAAATCCTTCGCGCTACAGAAGAACTTTCTTTAGAAGTCACCTTGACCGAGCGCACCGAATAGATTGTTAGACGCTGAGCGTCTAACGAAGCGCGGTAAAATAACTGCTATAGCAATAATATTCCCATGGTTTGTGCTAAACTAAGTTTAGCACAAAAAAAGTTGACGCATCGTAGACTACGTGCTATGGTTTTGGCAGTTAGTGCTGGGCAATCGGGTTGCTCGCGCGTTTCACCGGAGGTTTTCCATGGGTTCTGAAGAGAAAAGCTTCGCTTCCGAGTTAGAGTTCGAGTTACTTGCAGCTGGACTTCCGGCCTATCCTCATAACATCCTTGGTCGTCCGTATCGTTTTGGGTGCGATTTTGGTTCGCATCGCCAAATCCTCGTCGGAACGGTGCTAGCCATCAAACTCTCAGATGAGGGCGCCCTTGAACTCCATGTTTCCAACCCCAGTTTCTGGGGGACGTCGCTTATTAGCATCATGCATAACAACGGCGAGTGGATGGCCTATTTGGACATCAAACCACCTGAACGGACCGAAGAGGAGGAAGAAGAACGGGACGAGATGTCTGAAGAGGAACAGGCTTGTGCGATAGACCAGGAAATCGCGGCCAAGTTTTTTAGAGGGGAGTTCGTGCTCCTCTAAACGTGCGCCCAGTTGCGCAGAAATAATTAACGTCTCTCTGAGCAAATCGGAGGGGCGCTTTTATTTTCTTTCTGATTAGCAGTCTAAGGTATTGACTGCTAATTTGTATTTGCTAGGATATTCTATTATCTTTTGCAGGCAGAAATGATATACTAAAACCATGAATGGTGGACAGTTTACACACAAAGCTCAAGACGCGCTGTTCCAGGCGCAGAACATAGCTCAGGAACGAAACCAGCAGCAGGTGGATGCCCTTCATCTGCTTTATTCTTTGTTATTGCAGGAAGACAGCGTGGTTTTAACCTTGCTCCAGAAAATCGGGGCTGACGTTGAGGGCTTGAAGCGCAAAACCGTTTCGGGCTTGGAGCATCTTCCGGTTGTCACGGGAAGCCCCAACGTGTTCGGCCAGTTTTACCTTACGCAAGACCTTGCCAAAGGGCTCGACCGGGCGCGCCAGGAAGCAGTGAAAATGGGTGACGAATATATTTCTGTTGAGCACTTGTTTTTGGCATTGCTCGATACTCCCACCAAAGCAAAGGAGCTTTTGGAAAAAACCAACTTCATGCAAGGCTCAGGAGGCCCTGCCACTGTTGAGTTTGGAAAGCTTGACTACGAAACCGCCTTGAAGATCCTTGCGCAAATTCGGGGAGGAGTTCGCATTACAGACCCCAGTCCCGAAAGCAAATACCAGGTCATTGAGCGCTATGCCCGCAACTTAACCCGCATGGCGCGCGACGGAAAGATAGACCCTATTATTGGAAGGGAGAACGAAATCAGGAGATTAATGCAGGTGCTTTCCCGCAGAACAAAAAACAACCCCGTGCTTATTGGAGAAGCAGGAGTTGGGAAAACAGCCATTGTTGAAGGCCTGGCGCAGAAAATAGTGAAGAACGAGGTACCGGAATCTTTGAAAGACAAAGAGATTATTGCTCTGGACTTGGGAGCTCTGGTTGCAGGAACTAAGTACCGGGGTGAGTTTGAAGATAGGATAAAAGCTTTGTTAAAAGAGCTTGAGAGATCTGGAGGAAAATATCTTTTGTTCATTGACGAGCTGCACACGCTCGTGGGCGCGGGAGCGGCAGAAGGCGCCATTGACGCCTCAAACCTTTTGAAACCAGCTCTTTCCAAGGGAGAGTTGCGCGCCATTGGAGCTACAACCTTAAAAGAATACCAGAGATATCTTGAACGTGATCCTGCTTTGGAAAGAAGGTTCCAGCCCATTTACGTTGCCGAACCTTCTATAGAAGACGCTATTACCATTTTGCGGGGGATCAAGGAGAAGTACGAACTGCATCACGGAGTGAAAATAACAGACGCGGCTTTGGTTGCGGCAGCCAATCTCGCGGCAAAACACATTACAGATAGATTTCTGCCCGACAAAGCAGTTGACCTCATGGATGAAGCCATGAGTTCCTTGCGGCTTGACTTGGAGTCTATGCCTCCTGAACTTGAGAAGCTGAAGCTTGAGATCCAAAAGCTTGAGATCGAGAGAACCGCGCTCGAGAGCGAAAAGGGCAAGGAAAAAAGGACTAAAGCGATTACGCGCGAAGTTGCTGACTTGGAAGAAAAAGCAAAAGGCATTGAAGCAAAATGGAAGTCTGAAAAAGAAGTGGTGGGCATTATTAAAGACCTCAAAAAAGACATTGAGGCAATGAAATTTCAGATCGAGCGGGAGCAGGCTGCCGGCAACCTGCAGAAAGTTGCGGAGTTGAAATATGGCACGCTTCCAGAACTTCTAAAGAAACTGCGGGGGCAGGAAAAACAATTGGCAAGAATGCAAAAATCCCATCCCATGCTGAAAGGAGAAATTGGGGAAGAAGACGTCGCGAAAGTGGTTTCGCGATGGACCGGTATTCCTGCCATGCGTTTGATGGAAGAGGAGGCAAAGAAACTTGAGAAAATGGAGGACGCCTTAAAGGGCAGGGTTGTTGGTCAGGAGGAAGCCATTAAGGCGATCTCAAACGCCATTCGCAGGAACAGGGCGGGCTTGTCTGAACCAAACAGGCCCTTGGGTTCTTTCATGTTCCTTGGCCCCACAGGAGTTGGAAAAACAGAAACCGCAAAAGCATTGGCAGGGTTCTTGTTCAATGACGAAAACGCAATGATACGGCTCGACATGTCTGAATACATGGAGCGCCACACCGTTTCAAAAATGATTGGTTCTCCTCCCGGATACGTGGGGTATGAAGAAGGGGGGCAGCTGACAGAAAAGATACGGAGAAGGCCTTACAGTGTGATTCTCTTGGATGAAATTGAGAAAGCGCACCCTGAAGCATTCAACATTCTGCTCCAGATCTTGGAAGACGGCAGGCTGACTGATGCCAAAGGAAGAGTTGCTTCGTTCAAGAACGCCATTATCATCATGACCTCGAACGTGGGTTCCCAGTTTATTGCGGAAATGAATCCTCTTGGTTTTGTGCAGCAAAAAAATGAAAAAGAAGACAAGAAAGCTTCGGTCAAGGAACGGGTCATGTCTTCCTTGCGCGAGGAGTTCCGCCCCGAGTTCGTGAACCGCGTTGACGATATTATTATCTTCAACTACCTGGGCAAAGAGGAAATAAAGAAAATCGTTGAGCTTGAGCTTGCCAAAGTAGGGGAGAGGTTAGCTTCTCAGGAAGTGAAGCTTGAGGTGACTGAAAAAGCAAAAGAACTGCTTGCCGAAAAAGGGTTCGACCCGAACCTTGGAGCCCGGCCTTTGCGCAGAATAATTCAGAGAACGGTATTAGACCCGTTAGCCCTCGAAATAGTTACTGGAGCGGTGAAGCACGGCGAGCGTGTTGTCGTAGACGCCAAAGATAAGGAAGTTGTCTTCCAAACCGCCTCTTCGCACCTCCGCATCCCCGCGACCGCGAAAGCCGCCTAAAACTAGGCAGATAGGTTCCACCTAGTGTGCGGATTATATGAAGCGCGCATACAAGCGCGCCTACAGTATAAACTAAGCTCGGCTTAGTTATCCGCACCTAGGTGGAACCTAGTCACATAACTAAGCCTCACTTAGTTTGGAACGTGCAGGAACCCCAGTCTCCGCCAGTTTTGGTTACACCAGTAATGCTTGGGCAATCTCCT
>MHTR01000021.1 GCA_001823155.1 Candidatus Wildermuthbacteria bacterium RIFCSPHIGHO2_01_FULL_48_25 | reverse complement strand
GTGTTGAAGATAATCTTCAACAAGTCTAAAGAACTTACATGAGGAAGGAACCATTTGAACAGGGCGATTATGTGCACGTGTATGCAAGGGGGCATAGGAAAGAAAATATTGTTCGCGACGCGCGCGACCGATGGCATTTTCTTCAAACCATTTACTATTTTAATAATATTAATTCTATGGCCAACCCCTTTCGTGAGCTTCGAGAGCTGTTGAAGTTAAACTTCAACAAGAGGTTGGCGTGGCCCTCTACATGGCCCCCACAACAGCCTATCGTAAAGATACTTGCGTTTTCACTTGTTGAGAATCACTATCATCTGCAACTGAAAGAAGAAAAGGAAGGAGGGGTTACCACCTTTATGCGCAGGGTTAATACGAGTATAGCAAAATACTTCAATACGAAATACAAAGAGGAAGGAAGACTGTTCCAAGGATCATTTGGGGCGCGGAAGGTGCGAAACGACGAAGATCTCGCTTATTTAAGCGTTTATATTCAAGTGAAAAATATACTAGAGTTGTACCCTGGTGGTCTCGCAGCTGCTAAGAAAAACTTTAACCGCGCCTTCCAATGGGCAGTAGAATATCCATACGGGAGTTTGGGTGACTATGCAGGCACTCGCAATTCACCTATTATTGATAAGGAGGTGCTCGGAAAGATATTTCCTACAAAAGAAGGCTATCTAAAGTTTGCAAAGGAGTGTTTTTTGGGGATGAATCTAAAGAATAAACTTGGGGGTCTTGTATTTGAAGATTAGAGATGCGCGTTTTGTTGAAGATAATCTTCAACAAGTCGAAAAATATGAGGGTAGTTTTATACAGTACAATCTTCCTTATACTGCTGGCGTTCTCGCCCTGGGGGTCGGAACCTTTTGAACTTACGAAGCTCATGCTTTTTGTGGCGATTCCCGCAATAGTTCTTTTCTTCTGGTTTGCAATACAAGTTCTAAAAGGAGAAGTCACATTCTGGAGAACGCCTTTGGACCTCCCCTTGCTGTTGCTTCTCTTGGTTACTGGCGCGAGCTTCTTCTTCTCCCAAGACACGCCCGGTTCGCTTTTTGGAACGCAGGGAAGGTTCCATGATGGAATATTCGGAACTATTGGGTTTATAGCGCTGTATTTTTTCGCAACGCAGGCACGAGTTTCGTGGAAAAACGCCATGAGGGTTCTTGTGGGAGTAGGGGTTGTTCTTGCAGTGCTTTCATACCTCGCGTTCTTCGGAGTAGAGCAGGCAGGAGTGTTCCCGCTTAGTATGGTGACGCTGCTCTTCGCGGTCCTCGCTGTATTCCTGATTGGTAGAGGAGGAGCTGTATTTGGCTTTATTCCGGATTTCTTGCTTTTGGCAATGTTCGTGGGGCTGCTCTTTCTCGCAAACTCCTTTGGAGCGTGGTTTCTTTTGCTCTCAGGCCTTTGCGCGAGTCTGTTCTTGGGGGTATGGAACAGGGTGAGGTTGAAAGAAGCTTTTTCTTTGCGAAAACTTTGGCTGCCTTTACTGTTAGCGGTTGTTTCATTGGTTATGCTCCTTGCGTTCGTCCCGAACAACTCCCTAGGGCTTTCTTTGGACGCGCCAGCAGATTCCTTGAGACAGCTCGTTATAGGTTCAGGGCCTGGCACGTTGCGGGTTGTTGAAGATCATGCTTCGCAAGTTCTTCTAAACACAGGAGTTCTGGGAGGTCTTGCGTGGCTTTTGGTATTCTTTTCGTTTTTGCTCTTTGCGTTTTTTCTGCGCAGCCCCTTTTTAGCAGCAGGCTTTGCTTTACTTGTCAGCCAGTTTTTCTACCCCTCAAGCACGCTCATGCTGTTCGTTTCATCTCTTATTCTGGGCGTTGGAGCCAGCACTTTTGAGAAGGTGAATTATCCCTTGAAACTTTCTCTGAAGAAATTCTTTGAGGTACGGGTTGCTTTCTTTGCCGCTCTTATCCTCTTTGGGGGAGCTTTGGCGTTTTTGAGCCCCTGGGCGTTCAAATGGTACAGAGCAGACATGCTGTACGCAAAGAGCGTTGAAACCAGAGACGCGAGCTTTGTTTTGAAGGCGCAAGAACTCGTTCCCATGCATACGGATTACAAACTCCTGGCGGGCAACCTCTTGTTCCAAAAGGTGTTGTCCCGCTACGCGGGATCTCGCGAAGCGAGACAGACCGTAGACGAAGAAGAGCAGGATGCAAGCACACTTTCATTACGGGTGCAGCAAGCCCTTGTGCTGGTTAAGAACGCGAGCGAGCTTTCTCCGAACAGGGCAGATGTATGGGAAGCTTTGGGAACGCTGTATGCCGAGATCTCTTTTGCTCCGGGAGCTTTGGATTGGGCTATTCAATCTTTTGACAAAGCCATTTCGCTTGAGCCCAAAAATTATTCGTTGTATACTAAACAATCGGCTCTTTTGAGGAAAAAGGAAAAGCTTGGCGACGCAAGGAAGGCATTGGACATGGCGCTTTCTTTGCAATTCAATTCAAGAGCGGCACAACTCGAGAATATTTTGCTTCTGGAAGCAGAAGGAAAGAAGGAGGAAGCGTTGAGGGTGGCAAAAGAACTGAGCCTGCGTTTTCCAAGCGATGCCAAGGTTCTTTTTGAACTTGGCAGGATGTATTTCAACAACGAGGAATGGAAAAGCGCCAGCGAAAAGTTCGAGCTCGTTCTTGAGCAGCAGCCCAATAACTCAGACGCTCGCTACAGTTTAGCCCTTGCCTTGGAAAAGCAGGGAAACAAGACGCGAGCCATACAGGAGCTAGAGCGGGTTCTGGAGCTCAACCCGGGCAAGGAAGAGGTTTTGCAAAAGCTTGAGCAGCTTCAAAAGAAGTAGTAGAATAACATACTAACTAATACATATATATATATGAAGAGCATTGTGTTGTTCGAGACGGTTTCCAAATGGTCGCTGTACCTCCTGGTGTTTTTGATCCCTCTCTGGTTCCTGCCCTTCACGCAGGACATATTGAACTTCCAGAAGCAGGTGCTGCTCGCGGTATTGGTATTCTTGGCGTTAATCGCATTCCTGGCTCGGACCGTGAACGCGGGGGAGCTCGGCATACGATTGACTTGGCTGCACGTTCCTGTTCTGGGAGTAGTTCTTGTCATGGGCATTTCCACGTTGTTCTCGCAATGGAAGTACGGAAGCTTCTGGGGCTGGCCCTTGGACGTTACCGACAACTTCTTAACCGTATTCTTGTTTGCCTTGGTATACTTCCTCGTGTCATTTACTATTGAGAACAGTTCTCAGTTGTTCCGCCTTGCTTTGATACTCCTGGTTTCAGCGGGACTTGCCGCGGTGTTCGCGCTCTTGCAGCTCTATGGAGTGTTTCTGCTTCCGTTCCTGGCTTTGGCGAAGAGCCCCACGTTCAACACCGTGGGAACAGCGAACAGCATTGCGGTGCTGTCTGCCGTGTTGCTTCCTTTGGCACTTATCATGAGTTCAGCGGCTAAAAAGGTATTGCGTATCGTGCTTTGGGCGGTAGCCTTGGCATTACTCGCAGCAGTTGTGTTCATCAACTTCTTTGACGCATGGGTAGTGCTTATCTCCGGGCTCTTGGTCATGTTGGCATTCGGTGCTTGGAGCTTGAAGAACAGGGGAGAGTTTTCCTGGGTGTCGCTTCCTATGGCTCTCCTGGTGCTCTCTTTATTCTTTTTGGTGTTCCGCGTAACGCTTCCGGGAGCTCCAGGAGCTCCGATTGAGGTTTCGCCTTCCGTACAAGGCGAGTTCAGTATTCTGCAGAGCGTATTGAAAGAGAATCCAATAACAGGTTCGGGTCCTGGCACCTTTGTGTTTGACTACACCAAATACCACAGCCCAACCCTGAACCAAACCATTTTCTGGGGAACGAGGTTTGGTTCCGGAGCATCTGAATTGCTTGATTGGACCATAACCAAAGGAGTTTTGGGCGGCTTGGCTTTACTCTCGCTCCTGGGAGCGCTCCTGTACTTTGGAGTAAAGAACCTCGCGAAGGGACAGGGAGGAACATCTGGCATGCTGGGCTTGGGCATATTCGCCTCTTTGGCAGCTTTGGTTGTGGCATTCGTCATGTATCCTTCAAACTTCACCCTTTGGTTCGTGTTCTGGGTATTGCTGGGAGGTTTTGTGTTGACCTTGGCAGGAGAGCAAAAGCGCATTTCCTTGGCTCCTCCTTCATTCTTGGCAGTAGTGTCTTCGTTTACGTTCTTGCTCGTGCTCATCTTCGGACTCGGATTGGTGTTCGTGGGAGGCCAGAAATACATTGCTGAAGCAAAGTACGTGTCTGCGGTGCGATTGGTCAACAATGGCAACCTCCAAGAGGGAATAGACCGGCTGCTTTCCGCAGTGCGATTGAATCCGTCTGTTGACATCTACTGGAGAGATTTGTCGCAGTTGTATCTCAACCAAGTAAATCAGATTTCCCAAGACCAAAACTTAAAGCAGGAAGAGCGGACGCAGCAAGTGCAAACCGCCATAACCAACGCGGTGGGCGCGGCAAGGCAGGCAGTAGCGGTAAGCCCTGGCAACATCGCGAACTGGAACGTGCAGGGATTTGTGTACCGCAACCTGCTCGCGGTCCCGGGAGCTGATCAGGTGGTGTTCTCGAGCTACGAAAAAGCGATTGAACTTGATCCTGCGAGTCCTTTCTCTTGGACAGAGTTAGCTCGAGCATATATCGTGCAGGCGCAGACCTTGCAGAACCAGCAAGACGCCGCGGAGAAGCGAGCAGGCGCGCTAAACAAAGGACTTGAGAATCTCGCAAAAGCAATTGAACTGAAAGCAGATTATGCTCCAGCCCACTTCTTAACAGCAGTTATTCTCGACCAGCAGGGAAAGACCAAAGAAGCCATTGCAAAGCTTGTTGAAACAAAGGCAGTTGCTCCTAACGACTTGGGAGTGGCATTCCAGCTGGGTGTCATGTATTGGCAGGATGAGCAGCTTCTCAATGCTCAGAAAGAGTTTGAAGCGATTCTCGCGAGAGAAGCGAATCACGCCAACGCCATGTACATGCTGGGCCAGGTGTATGACAGGCAGGGGAACCGGGCAAAAGCAAAGGAGGTGTTCCAGAAAGTTGCAGATTTGAATCCTGACAACGAGGACTTGAAGAAGATTCTGGATAACCTCAACAGGAACAGACCTGCTTTGGAAGGAGTTACCCCAAGCCAGCCACCCGTGGAGGAAACTCCGCCTGAAATAGGGAGTTAGGAGGATTGACATAGTATTCCTCGGTGGTACACTAAAAAGTACAATGCCGCGCAAGCAAACAACACAACTTACTCTCAAAGAAATTGAAAAATTGCTGGATAGGCAAACTGCCGCTATCGTATCTGCGCTTGATCCCTATTTTGCCGCAATACAAAAAGATTTCGACGTTGTATCTACGCGCTTCGATAAAGTGGATATGAGGTTCGATAAGATCGAGAAACTCATACTCGCAGATTATAAGCGCCGAATTGAAAAACTTGAAATAGAGGTGAAAGATGTGCGAGATTTGCTTGCGATAAGGTAAAAGACAAAATGCTCTTGACAGGGTTTCTTGCCTTGTGGTATGTTAAGCTTTGATTTGGTTTTGGACTTGACGTAGGAGAGAAATTCATTCATTCCTCTTTTTGGCGCGCCTTATGCATCAAACCATAAAACACTTTGGGAAGTCTCGTTTGTCTCTCGAGTTTCCCTTCCTTTTGAGTGTTGCTCTGGAGAGCTGGCAGCAGTTTTGGGCAAGATTGTTTCCCGAATTGCTCACCGAGATCTCTCCCATTCGCGATTACACCAAGAAGGAGTTTGAGCTTTGGTTCGAAGGGTACAAGCTTGGAGAACCCAACTACAAGTCAGACTTGGAGGCAAAGCTCAACGACGACTCCTACGAGGTTCCTCTCAGGGTAAAGGCAAAACTCGTGAACCTCAAGACAAAAGAGGTGAAAGAGCAGGAAATATTCCTTGCTGATTTTCCTTTGATGACGGAGCGAGGCACGTTCATTATTAACGGAGTTGAGCGCGTCGCCATTTCCCAGCTCATCCGGAGCCCCGGAGCCTTCTTTACCGCGCAGAGTTCGCAGGGAAGGAGGTTTTTTGGCGCGAAAATAATCCCGAACAGAGGAGCGTGGCTCGAGTTCCAGGTAGAGAGTTCGGGCATGATAGCTGTTCGCATTGACAGAAAAAGAAAAGCTCCCGCAACCACGTTGCTCAAGGCTTTTGGAGCGGGAGACGACGAGCAGATACAGAAACTCTTCCAGGACGTGGATACCGGAGAGAAAAAGTTCTTGGTTGAGACTCTGAAGAAAGACACGGCAAAAGACCAGGGAGAGGGATTGGTTGAGATATATAGAAGGCTGAGGCCGGGCGACTATGTCACGCCAGACACCGCAAAAGAACTCATTTGGAACATGTTCTTCAACTTCGAGCGGTATGACCTCTCGAGAGTCGGAAGATGGAAAACACTGCAGCGCCTGCCTGCGCTCGAGAAAAAAGGAGCTGCTCCCAAGAAAAAAGGAGAAGACATTCCTTTGGAAGATAGAGTACTGAAGCTGGAAGACGTGGTGGAAGTATTGAGAGAAGTTATCCGGCTCCAGAACAATCCCGCGGCGATTCCTGACCAGATAGACCACTTGGGAAACAGGAGGGTGAGAACGTTCTCGGAGTTTTTGCAGAACAGATTGCGCGTGGGATTCATGCGAATGGAGAGAATCGTCAAAGACCGCATGTCTACCCTGGAACCCTCCACCATCACTCCTTCGCAGCTCATCAACCCTCGGCCTGTCATGGCCATTGTGAAGGAGTTTTTCACGTCTTCGCAAATAACCCAGTTCATGGACAATGAGAATCCCTTGGCGGAACTTGAGCACAAGAGACGGGTTTCAGCCACGGGCCCCGGAGGATTGACGAGAGAGCGCGCGGGATTCGAAGTGAGAGACGTTCAGCCGTCCCACTATGGAAGAATATGCCCCATTCAGACGCCTGAAGGCCCGAACATTGGTTTGGTGGGCCACTTGGCGTCTTTTGCTCGCATTAACGAGTATGGGTTCATCGAAACCCCGTACTTCAAGGTGAACAAAGGGAAAATAGACATTAAGGATCTGCAGTATCTCACCGCGTATGAAGAAGAGCGTTTTGTCATCGCGCACGCGGGAGTGAATATTGACGAAAACGGGAACATTCTGGACGCAAAACTTCCCGCCCGTATCCAGGGAGAAGCAGGAGAAGCGGAGCGCGCCCAGATAGACTACATTGATGTCTCCCCTGAGCAGTCCATTTCCATCGCGACCGCGCTGATTCCTTTTTTGCAGCATGACGACGCGAACAGAGCTCTCATGGGTTCCAACATGCAGCGCCAGGCAGTTCCTCTCTTGAGGCCCCAGCCGCCTTTGGTTGGCACGGGCTTGGAAGAGCGGGTTGCCCTGGATTCAGGTTTGGTGGTTGTGTCTGAAGACGAAGGAGAAGTGAGCGAGGTTGACGGTTCTCACATCACGATAAAATCCAAGGGTCCTAAGGTAAAAGTTAAAAACTATCAGCTGAAAACGTTCGTGCGAACGAATCAGTACACCTCGTTCCACCAAAAACCCATTGTGCAAAAGGGAGAAAAGGTGAAAAAGGGACAGGTCATAGCAGACGGAGGAGCGATTGAGCACGGCAGATTGGCTTTGGGCCAAAACCTGTTGGTGGCGTTCATGTCATGGAGAGGAGGAAACTACGAAGACGCCATCATCATTTCTGAGCGCCTTTTGAAGAAAGATTCTTTCACTTCTATACACATTGAAGACTTCGTGTGCGATGTTCGGGAAACAAAGCTGGGCCCTGAAGTCACTACCGCGGACATCCCGAACGTGGGAGAAGAGAAATTAAAAGACCTCGACGAAGAAGGAGTTGTTCGCATTGGAGCTACGGTGGGGCCTGGCGACATTCTTGTTGGGAAGATCTCTCCCAAAGGAGAAGCAGACCTTACCGCTGAAGAGCGTTTGCTTCGAGCTATTTTTGGAGAAAAGGCGCGGGACGTGAAAGATTCTTCCCTTTCTTTGCCTCATGGAAAGCGGGGAAGAGTGGTGAACGTGCGGGTATTTTCGAGAGAAGAAGGCCACGCGCTGGAGCCCGGAGTCATTAAGAGAATCCACGTGGATGTCGCTGAGCTGAGAAAAGTGCAGCCAGGAGACAAGCTGGCAGGACGCCACGGAAACAAAGGAGTCATTTCCTTCGTGCTTCCCGAAGAAGACATGCCGTTCATGGAAGACGGAACCCCGGTTGACATTATTCTCAACCCCTTAGGCGTTGCTTCGCGTATGAACATTGGGCAGATTTTGGAAACCCATTTGGGCTGGGCAGCGGAAAAGCTCGGGTATTCGGCAGTTACCCCCGGATTAACCGGAGCTACTGCAGAAGACATCAAGCAGGAACTGAGAGCAGCAGGCCTTCCTGAAGACGGAAAAGTGACTTTGTATGACGGCATGACCGGCGGGGCGTTCCGCGAAAAGATCACCGTGGGCCAGATCTATATTATGAAGCTCATACACATGGTGGAAGACAAGATACACATGCGGTCCATTGGCCCTTATTCGCTCATTACCCAGCAGCCCTTGGGAGGAAAAGCCCAGTTCGGAGGCCAGCGGTTCGGGGAAATGGAGGTATGGGCTTTGGAAGGATACGGAGCAGCCCACACCTTGCAGGAAATGCTTACCATAAAATCTGACGACGTGCCGGGAAGAGCGGCAACCTATGAGAGTATTTTGCGGGGCCAGCCCATTCAGACCCCTAACCTTCCCGCGTCCTTCAACCTGTTGATGAATGAGTTGCGGGCTTTGGGCCTGAACGTGCAGGTGAAAGAAGACGTCAAAAGAAAAGAAGAACCAAAAGAATAAACCATGAGAGTTACCGAACTACAAGCATTGCGCATTAAGCTGGCTTCTCCCGAAGACATTTTGTCGTGGTCTCACGGAGAAGTGACCAAACCTGAAACCATTAACTACCGCACCCAAAGAGCGGAAAAGGACGGTTTGTTTGACGAACGGATTTTCGGCCCTGAAAAGGATTACGAGTGCTACTGCGGAAAATACCGCAAGATACGCTACAAAGGAGTGGTGTGCGACCGCTGCGGGGTCGAGGTTACCAAAGCTGCTGTCAGAAGGGAGCGCATGGGGCATATTACGCTGTCTTCCCCCGCGTCCCACATTTGGTTCTTACGGGGAGTTCCTTCCCGCATTTCTCTGATTTTGGATATTCCCGCTCCCGCTTTAGAGAAAATCATTTACTTTGCCGCCTACATTATTACCTCTCTGAACGAGGATTTGAAAAAGAAAGCGGAAGAGGAGTTGGAAGCTGAATTCAAAACAAAGCAAAAAGCATTGAAAGGAAAGGAAAAAGACGACTTGAAAGCGTCACGCGACGCGGCGCACGCGGAGATTTTGCGTCTGAAACTCCACAGCGTGCTTTCTGAGATCGAGTACCAGAACCTGGCGTTGAAGTACGGGCACATCTTTGAAGCGGGAACCGGAGCAGAAGCTCTGCGCAACATTTGCAAAGAAGTGGATATGGAGAAGGCCTTAAAAGGCCTTAGGAAAGAATTGGAAGAAGTGAGCCCGGTGAACAGGAGAAAAGTGCTGCTTCGCATCAAAACCTTCCAGGGTATGAGGGAAGCGAAGATACGGCCCGAATGGATGTTCTTGACCCACTTGCCTGTTCTTCCTCCTGATCTGCGCCCTATGGTGCAGCTTGACGGAGGCAGGTACGCTTCTTCCGATTTGAACGACTTGTACCGCAGGGTTATTAACCGGAACAACCGCTTAAAGTATTTGCTTGAAATTGGAGCTCCCGACGTTATCGTGAGGAACGAGAAGCGAATGCTGCAAGAAGCTGTTGACGCTTTGATAGACAACTCCATGAGAAAGGGTTCGGTGACCCAGTCAACCACCGGAGGAAAGCGATTGCTCAAATCCTTGGCAGACATGCTTAAGGGAAAGCAGGGTCGCTTCCGCCAAAACCTGTTGGGAAAGAGGGTGGACTACTCGGGCCGCTCGGTCATTGTTGTCGGCCCGGATCTGTCCTTGAGCCAGTGCGGATTACCCAAGTTAATGGCTTTGGAATTGTTCAAACCTTTTGTCATCGAGAAAATACTGCAAAAGGAGCTTGCCTACAACGTGAGAAGCGCGACCAGGTTCTTGGAGCAGCAATCTGACGAGGTCTGGGCCATTTTGGAGGAAGTGGTGAAAGACAAATTGGTGTTGCTCAACCGCGCACCTACGCTGCACCGTCTGGGAATTCAGGCATACTACCCCACGTTGGTGGAAGGAGAAGCCATTCGGCTGCATCCCTTGGCGTGTTCCGCGTTCAACGCGGACTTTGACGGAGACCAAATGGCGGTTCACCTTCCGCTTTCGCAAGAGGCGCAGCAAGAGGCGCGCGACCTGATGCTTTCTTCAAACAACCTGTTGAAGCCTGCCACCGGGTTCCCGGTCGTGGCTCCTCGTCAAGACATGGTGCTCGGCTGCTACTACTTGACGGGCTTGGATACAGCCGAACCAAACCCAAAAGCGCGAAAAACATTCTCTTCAAAAGAAGAGCTTCTTTTGGCGCATGAACAAGGGCAGGCAGGATTGCGAGAGTGGGTAGCCGTGCGCCTGGAAGAGAATGGGCCATTGATTGAAACCACGCTCGGGCGTTCCATTTTCAACGATTCTTTGCCCGAAGGATACGCGTTCGTGAACGAGCAGATGAACGCAAAAAAGATAGAGCGCATCGTGGCAGACATCATACATTCGTATGAAAAAGGGGTTGCCCAGGATATTCTCGACCGCATAAAAGAACTGGGTTTTGAATACGCGACCAAGTCTGCCACCACCTGGGGCATGGATGACCTTATCGTGCCTCCGGAAAAAGGGCAGCTGGTTGGAGCAGCGGAAAAGGAGATTGAAATAATTGACACGCACTTTAAGAGAGGTTTGCTCTCGAGGGAAGAGCGTTCTGCCAAGGTTATTGAGATATGGACAAGGGTGAAGTCTTCAATCGAGAAGCTCATTCCCCAAACCCTTCCACGCTCAGGCTCCGTGTTTTCTATTATTGATTCTGGAGCAAGAGGTTCCTGGTCACAGCCCGTGCAGATGGCTGGCATGAAGGGTTTGGTTATCAATCCGGCGGGAAGGATCATTGAACTGCCTGTGAAGTCATCCTTCAAAGAGGGATTCGACGTTCTGGAGTATTTCATCTCCACGCACGGAGCGAGAAAAGGAACCGCGGACACCGCTTTGAGAACGTCTACTGCTGGGTACTTAACCCGGAGACTCATTGATGTCGCGCATGACGTGATTATAGCTGAAGAGGATTGCGGAGAAACCAAAGGAATTATGCTTTTGAAGAGCGATGCCGAGGATTTGGGCCAGAACATAGGCTTGAAATTCACCGGCAGGGTCTCCTTGGAAGATATTCCGGGAGTGGTGAAAAAAGGAGAGGTGCTGGACGCAAAGAAAACCACTTTGCTTCAGGAGAAAACAGAGGTGAAGGGCATTCGCATGCGCTCCACTTTATCATGCAAAACCTTGCGAGGCGTGTGCCAGAAATGCTACGGCTGGGATTTGGGCTCAAACACTTCGGTCTCCTTGGGTTCTGCTGTTGGTATCGTGGCAGCCCAATCAATCGGAGAGCCGGGAACCCAGCTCACCATGAGAACGTTCCACACTGGAGGAGTTGCGAGTGGAGGTGACATCACTCAAGGACTTCCGAGAGTTGAAGAGATTTTTGAAGGCAGGGTGCCTGGAGGAAAGGCGGTTCTGTCTGACGTTGAAGGGGTGGTGAGCGAGGTTACACCTGACGGATTGGTGAAGGTCAAGGTGAGCCAGGGAGCCAAAGTCAAGGCAAAAGACGTTGAGTACCAGCTTCCTTTGAAGCGCGCCATTTGGGTGAAAGCAGGAGACCAGGTGTTGAAAGGAAGTCAGCTGTGCGAAGGAAACCTGGATTTGGATGAATACTTTAAGCTGGCAGGCAGGGAAGAGAGCCAGCGCTATATCGTAAAAGAGGTGCAACGCATTTACTCGGGGCAGGGAGCTTCCATTCACGACAAACACATTGAGAGCATTACCCGCCAGATGTTTTCCCGCGTGCGCATCAAAGAAGCGGGAGGCAGCATGTTCGTGGAGGGAGAGGTGGTGGAGCGTGCCACGTTCTTGGAAGAGAACAAGAAACTGCAGAAAGCGAACAAGGAGAAAGTGCAGGCAACAGAATTGCTTTTGGGTATTTCCAAGGTGGCGCTTACCACTGAAAGTTTCTTGTCCGCAGCTTCCTTCCAGGAAACCTCCAGAGTCCTCATTCGAGCAGCTTTGGAAGGTAAAGAAGACCAGCTGCGGGGCCTCAAAGAGAACGTGATTATTGGGAAACTCATCCCCGCCGGAAAAGAGTTCGGCGCAAAAATGTAGGAATGATAGAAGACCGCCCAACAGGCGGTTTTCTATTGGAAAAGGTTCAAGTTCTAGGGTATAATGATGCAATGTCTAGAAAGAACGGAAAGAGGGGAAGGGGAGAAAAGTCCTCTTTGTCATTCCTTCCTTTTACTATTTCCCTTCCCGAAAAAGGGGTGAAAATACTCTGGGGTATTTTCTTTTTTTCTTTGGCCGTCATCTTTGTGTTCGCTTTCTTCAATAAAGCGGGAACCGCGGGGAATTTCCTGTTTTTCGCTTCCCAGTGGATGTTCGGGAAAACCGTGTTCCTGTTTCCCTTGCTCTTCATCATTGGCGCGTTTGCGGTGTACGTTATGAAAGAAACCAGGGTTTCCTTGCTGTTCCTCTCTTTGGTTTTGTTCGTTTCAGGCTTGAGCGGCATTTTGGGAACCGTGGCGAGAGCGAACAACGGCTCGGTTCATGAATTGGCTGGATTCTTGGGATTCGCGGTTGCGTTTCCCTTGTTCCAGGCGTTCGGGTTCTGGGTGAGCATGCTTATCTTTTTTGCGGTTGTCGCGGGCGCCCTGTTTTTGTACTGGCAAATAATCCCGCATGAGAAGACTGTTGTCATGCCGGGAGAACAGGGTTTTGAAAAGGTGAAAAAAGTGTTTGAGCCCAAAGTGGATGTTTCGAGCGTGGAGCGAATGCCCCATCAAAAAGAACTCTCTGCTCCTGAAGAAACGCGAGGGCAAGAGCAGCAGCCCTCTCTTCCTAAAGCAAAACATGGGGAGCTTTCGTTCCTGGGAGAATACAAGCTTCCCCCTTTGAACCTTTTGGAAGAGGAAACCGGAAGCCCGAGCGCGGGAGATGTTGAGCTTTACAGTTCCATTATTAAAAAGACGTTTGCGAACTTTGAGATCCTAGTTGAGGTGACCGAAGTGAACGTGGGCCCCACGGTAACGCAGTATGCCATACGCCCTGCAGAAGGAGTGAAGCTCTCGCGCATCACCGGTCTTTCCAACGATTTAGCTTTGGCTTTGGCTGCGCACCCCATTCGTATTGAGGCTCCCATTCCAGGAAGAGCGCTCGTTGGTATTGAAGTTCCCAACAAGTCCCGGAGCCAGGTGCGCTTGCGCCCGCTTTTGGAGTCAGACCAGTACAAGAACTCTGCTGACCCGCTTGTGCTTTCTTTGGGAAAGGACGTATCGGGCATTCCTTGGTTTGCAGACCTGGCGCGCATGCCACACATGCTGGTTGCCGGAGCAACAGGAGCAGGAAAGACCATTGCCTTGAACTCCATTATCTTGAGCATTCTATACCGGAGCAGTCCAGCCAATGTGCGTTTCATCTTGGTTGACCCCAAGCGGGTTGAGTTTCCGGTGTACAATGACCTCCCGCATTTGCTCACCCCTGTTATTTTAGACACCCAAAGAACCTTGAATGCGTTGAAATGGCTGGTAAAGGAAATGGAGCGGAGGTTCCAGGTGTTGTCTTCGGTTCGCGCAAGAGACATCAGGAGTTACCAGGCCCTGGTGCAGCAATCACTGCAGAGCAAGAAAAAAGAGGCCCAAATGGAGCACCTTCCCTATATCGTCGTCATTATTGATGAGTTGGCAGACCTCATGGCTTCGCGCGGAAAAGAGTTGGAAGCGTTAATCGTGCGATTGGCCCAAATGTCACGGGCTGTTGGTATTCATCTTGTTCTCGCGACGCAACGGCCTTCAGTAGAGGTCATTACAGGGCTTATCAAGGCCAACATCACGGCACGGGTTGCTTTGCAGGTTGCTTCCCAAATAGATTCCCGCACCATTCTCGACGCGGCAGGCGCTGAAAAGCTCTTGGGCCAGGGAGATTTGCTCTTCGTTTCAGCTCAGGTGACAAAGCCAAAAAGAGTTCAGGGAGCTTTTGTTTCGGATAAAGAGGTGAAAAGGGTGGTAGCGTGGATCGCCAAGGAAACCCAGGACTTTGTGCGAGAAGAGATAGCGGAAGACGAGCTTGGGCAGTCTGCCATTGCGGGCTTGGAAGTGGAATCTTTGGAAGGAGGGGTGGGAGATGATGATTCCCTCTATGAGGAAGCGAAGCGGATTGTGGTAGAATACCAGAAGGCCTCTGCTTCTCTGTTGCAGAGAAGGTTGAAAATAGGGTACGCGAGAGCAGCTCGCTTGCTGGATATTCTGGAAAATAAAGGAGTGGTAGGCCCTGGAGAAGGAGCTAAGCCAAGAGAAGTATATATTACCAGGGAAGGGACGGATGTTGCTGAAGAGCTTTCTTTGAACATTCCTCCAGCAGCTCCTTTGGAGGGAACGCCCCCTGAAGCAAAAACAGAAGAAAAACCCACTGAAGAAGAATCACGCTGGTTCACCCCATAACATCTATGCCAAAGAAAAAAGAAGAGAAAATAGAAAGAGGAGATCTACAGGAAGCCATTGCCGAGATTAAGCAGCGCTTTGGAGAGGGAGCTATTATGAGGTTGTCTGAGGCCTCCAAAATGCACGTGGAGGTCATTTCAACCGGTTCTCCTTCCATAGACTTGGCTTTGGGAGTGGGAGGGGTGCCTCGGGGCAGGGTGATTGAGATATTCGGGCCTGAAAGCACAGGGAAAACAACCTTGGCCTTGCAGATAATAGCCCAAGCCCAGAAGAAAGGGGGAGTAGCTGCTTTCATTGACGCCGAACACGCGCTCGACCCAGACTACGCCAAGCGCATTGGAGTTAATCTTCAAGAGCTGCTCATTTCCCAGCCCGATTCAGGAGAGCAGGCTTTGCAAATCCTGGAAACCCTGGTGCGCTCGAGTGAAGTTGATGTCGTGGTGGTGGATTCTGTCGCGGCTCTTACTCCCAAAACCGAAATAGCGGGGGAAATGGGCGAGTTCCAAATAGGGCTGCAGGCGCGGCTCATGTCTGCCGCGTTGCGCAAGCTTTCCTCCATTGTTTCAAAAACCAACACCACGCTTATCTTTCTGAACCAGATCAGGATGAAGATAGGGGTGTTGTACGGCAACCCCGAAACCACGCCTGGCGGCATGGCGCTCAAGTTCTATGCTTCCATGAGAATAGAGTTGAGGCGGGTGGCGCAGATAAAGTCTGGAGACCAAATAGTGGGAGGAAGGGTGCGGGCGAAGATCGTGAAAAACAAAGTCGCGCCGCCTTTCAAGACGTGCGAGTTCGATATTTTTTACAACGAGGGAATTTCCTACGAGGCAGATCTCGTGAACGCGGGGCTTCGGGGAGGCATTCTCACGAGATCGGGTTCTTGGGTACAAATGGGTAACCTCAAACTCGGTCAGGGCCAAGAGGGAGCGAGAAAGTTCCTCAAAGAGAACCCCAAGGTGGGGCAGGAAATACGGGAGAAACTATTTGTGAGTGGCGGACAACAGGCCTAAGGTTCGCGCCCGCTTCACGGCTCTTGCTATAGCCCGCTGATGGGTCGCGCAGAGGCCGGTTCGTTTCCGTGGCCTGATTTTCCCGAGCCCCGAGATAAAGTTCCTCAAGAGCATGGTGTCTTTGAAGTCAATGACTTTGATGTTTCGTTTGCAGAAGTAACACTCCATAGTTGTTTAGAATTTCGTATTTAGGATTTAGAATTTTTAGAAAGGTATATCTTTTACGTCTATTTCCCCTTCTTCCTCGATAATGGGGATTTCTTCTGTTTTTGGCTCGTCTTTCACTTCCTGCTCTTTTTGTATTTCTCCTCCTCCTGTTCCTCCCATTGGTTTGGGCCCAAGCTGCATTCGTTCCGCGATAACTTCTGTACGATACTTTTTGGTTCCGTCTGGCGCGTCCCATGAACGCGTTCTGATCCTTCCTTCAATGTACACCATGTTTCCTTTCTGCAGGTACTGGGAAGCGATTTGGGCCAATCTTCCCCAGAGCACCACCGAATGGTATTCGGCTTCCTGCTGGCGCTGACCTGCTTTGTCTTTCCATGTCCGGTTGGTTGCCATGCGCACGGTGCAAACTTCCTGGCCAGAATTGGTGGTGCGCAGCTCCGGGTTGTCGGTCAGTCTTCCAATGAGGAATACCTTATTAAGATCCATGTGTTATACCTCTTCTTTTTTGAATATTTCCTCCAGTTTCTTATCAATATCTTCAATACTCATCTTTTCCTCTTCTGCAACCTCGGCGGTTTTGGTGCTCGCTTTAGCCAGGGTTGGGATTTCCACCACGCGCTTGGGAGCTACCGAAACCAGGGAGCGGAGCACCTCCTTTTGGGCTTGTACCTGCTTCTGCACCGCTTCCACGTCCTTGGGGTTCATGACAAAGCGCACAAGGGCTTGGTATGCCTCCCGCTGCTGCTCAATGGGGTAGGCGAGCACAATCTTTTTCTGGAGTTCCTGTTGTTCCACGATACCTCCGAGTTTCTGCACCGCTTCGCTTATCTTTCCCAAAACAGCGCGCAGGGAGTCTTCTGGAACCTGGGTGGTCAAAAACAGGGTGAGTTCATAGGTTTTCATAACGTCTTTAAGTATACCAGTCTTCCTTTTAAAGTCAACTCGCTTGGTTCCCTTGGCCCGACCAAGTTGTGGATAACTTGGCCGGGCCAAGTTTGTGGTATACTGCATGTATGAAAAACATCAAAGAGATTACGCAAAAAGAGTTGGATGCGCTCAAAGCCATAACGTTTGATATCGATGGGGTTATTATATCTACCGGCACCGAATTGCGAGAGAGTGCCGATGGGACGGAACTTTTTATGAAATCGAAACAGCTCTCAAGGCAGTTTATTGAGAACGTAAAAGAGCTGAAACAATATCTCAAGGTAAACTTTTCATCTGGAAGGAATATTCTGTACCTGAAGAGTTTGGTGAACGAAATTTTTGATAAGGACATATTCTTGCAAGCAGAAAACGGCAATATTAGCTTGTTTGAAGGAGTGATCACGCACCCTTCTTATCCAGCGGACTATTTCCACAAGTTGCAGGGTATTAGGGAGCGCGTTAAGGCAATGATGGCTCAAGGCGACAAAAGGGTGAGAGGTTTTGAGCCAAAACTCTTTATCTTAACCACTCATTCCGAGCAAATAGAAGAAATACCAAATATTGTGAAGGAAGCAGATCCTGAAGGAGAACTCTACTGCCTATGGACGAATGAGGGGTATGACATTGGAAACAAGCTTATGAACAAGGGAAAGGGGATTGAAAAGTTAGCACAGTATCTTACCGTTAGCCCCAAAGAGATCATGACTACTGGGAATAACTACAATGATGAACAAATGCTGAAGGCCGGCACAGGGGTGACGGTTGAACCAGGAAGGGTTGAGGCGGAATACTTTATTGAGCACGCGCCAAACGAACTCGGCGGCGAACTACTCGCTCAGTTTTTGCTGGAGTACTATAGAGGTAAGCTAAGCCGGGCTTAGTTTATTCAGGAAGCAACCCCACTTTTTCTTTGATTTCCTCAAGGTTGGAAGCGGCAATGGTTCTCGCGCGTTCCTTTCCTTGGCTGAGAATCGTTTTCACGTACACCTCCCGCCTCTTGAGTTCCTCATATTTTCGGTGGAATGGCTCTAACTTCTCAACAAGGAGCGTTGCGAGCGCTTTCTTAAACGGAGCGTATCCCTTGCCTTTATATCGCTTTTCGAGCGCGGGGATTTTCTGGTTGCTGAACAAGGAGTGTATCGTCAAAAGGTTTGAAATGCCGGGTTTCTTCGCGGGGTCAAACTTCACGTCTTTTCCCGTGTCTGTCACGGCTTTTGCTATCTTTCTTTTGATGGTTTCAGCGTCATCGGTAATCGCGATGTACGAATCGGGGTTGTCGGATTTCGACATCTTTTTCTTGGGTTCCAGCAATGACATGATTTTCGCGCCTTCTTTCACCAGCATGGTTTTGGGTTCTGAAAAAGTTTGGCCGTATAAGCTGTTGAATTTCTTCGCGAGCGTGCGGGTTAACTCCAGGTGCTGGGTTTGGTCTTGCCCCACAGGCACCACGTCTGTTTTGTACAAAAGAATGTCAGCAGCCATTAATACCGGGTAATCCAAAAGCCCCGCGTTGATGTTCTCTCGGTGCTTTTTCGATTTATCCTTATATTGGGTCATGCGCTCCAACTCCCCCAGGGGAGTGATGGTGTTCAGAATCCAGGCAAGTTCTGAATGCTCTTTCACGTGCGACTGCACAAAGAGCGTGCACTTTGCTGGGTCAACTCCAATAGCAAGGAGTTCCAAGGCCTTGTTGAGCGTTTCTTCCGCAAAGGTCTTGGGATTCTGAAGCACGGTGAGCGCGTGCAGGTCAGCCACCATGAGGAACAGGTCTCCCTTGTTCTGGTAGTCCACATACTGGTTTCCCGCGCCAAGCAGGTTGCCAATATGCATTTTCCCGGTAGGTTGTATGCCAGATAAGATTCGCATAATTTACACTTCGATAATAACCGGAAGTACCATGGGTCTTCGCTGTGTTTTCAAGAAGAGGTAGTCTCCCACTTTATTGCGAACGTTGTCGCGCACGTACACCCAGTTGACAGCTCCTCCAGACCCCGTGCTCTTGTGCACAATGTCCACGACGCGCTTTCGAACGTCGTGAAGCAGGTCTTTTGATTCCCGAAGGTAAATGAATCCGCGGGAAATGATGTCTGGGCTTCCTCTAACCCTTCCGGTCTGCCTATCAACCACCGCGATGACCACGAACATCCCGTCTTTTGCCAAACTCTGGCGGTCACGCAGCACTATTTCTCCCACGTCTCCAATGCCCAAGCCGTCTACCATGATGTAGTTGGCGGGAACCCGTTCTTTTTCAATGGTGATGGTGCTCTTCGTAACGGTCACGATGTTTCCGTTCTCGGCAATGGCGATGTTCTTTTCTTCAAGCCCGGCTTCCTCTCCTATCTTGGCATGGCTCACTAACATAGACATCTGGCCGTGAATGGGAACAAGGAACTTTGGTTCGAGTAGTTCAATGATCTGCTTCAGCTCGTCTTTGTTCGCGTGGCCTGAAGCGTGGATGTCCATCATTTTGTAATGGAACACGTTGGCTTTCTGGCGGTAGAGCTGGTCTTTCACGAACTGCACGGTCCGTTCGTTCCCCGGAATGACCGAAGAAGAGAAGATGACCGTGTCTCCTTTCTGGATTTTTAGCAATGGGTGCTCCGCGTTCACGATTCTCATCAAAACGGCGCGTTCTTCTCCCTGGGCTCCGGTGCACATAATGGTCATTTTGTCGTCTGGGTACCCCAACAGGTCCTTGGTTTTGAGTAAGGTTCCCCGTTTTGCCTTGATGTACCCAAGCTGCTTTGAGATCTCAATATTCGTTTTCATGGAAAACCCTTCCAAAGCAACCCTTCTCCCGTATTTTTCAGACAAGGTGATTATTTGCTGGAGCCGGCTTATCAGAGAGGCGAAGGTCGCGGTAATGACGCGGCCCTTGGCGTTTTTGAAGATTTCCTCCAGGTTCTCCATGATGACTTTTTCAGAACGCGAGTGGTTGGGTTCTTCGGCGTTCGTGGAGTCAGAAAGCAAGAGGAGTATCTTTCGCTTCCCGATTTCTTTCAACCTATTATAGTCTGTGGGAAGCTCGTTCACCGGAGAGTCGTCAAACTTGAAGTCAGAGGTGTGGAAGAGGTTGCCTACGGGAGTGGAGATGAAGTACCCGAAGTTGTCGGGAATGCTGTGGTTCTGGCGCACCGGCTCAATGTCAAAAGGGCCGAGCTTGAATCGCTTGCCGTCCTGCACGTCGAAAATAACGAGTTTTGAGTTTTGGGGCACGTCTTCCAGGCGTTTTAGAATAATGGCTTTGGCTAAAGCTCCCGCGAACACCGGAGGGTTCCTCAATCTACCCACCAGGTAGGGAAGCGCTCCAATGTGGTCATAGTGGCCGTGCGTAATAAGCACTCCCACAATGTCTTGTTCTTTTCCTTTCAGGTATTCGCCGTTGGGAATGATGTAATCAATACCAGGCATGTCTTCTTCTGGCATTCTCAAACCCATGTCGATGATCAAAATCTTGCCCTGGCACTCAATGACCATCATGTTGCGGCCGACCTCTCCCAACCCACCCAGGGGAATGATCCGCAAGGCGTCTGACTTTGGCGCCGCGGGCCTGGAAACCAAAGGCGCCTGCTGTCTCGCAGGTGAATGCATGCTCCTCCTCACTGCTGTTCTCTCCATATATACTTAGTGTGTTAGGTGATTAATACTGATGTAATGAGAATTACATTGGTGCCCTCGAGAGGATTTGAACCTCCAACCCTTGCGGGACAGCGTTCTGAACGCTGCGCGTATTCCAGTTCCGCCACGAGGGCCTGTCTGCTAGCAGGCCTATTTCCACGCCCTTGCTGTATTTATATACCACTTCTCAACACTTGAGAAGCGCTGCGAAGGATCTGCGATAAGCCCCGCGTTGATCCCCTTGATTGTGGGATTTGTTACATATACGTATTCGCTGTCAAACAGGAACAAGGCAGGAATGTCTTCAACAATAAGGTCTTGGGCTTGCTGGAGCAGTTCTTTTCGCTTTTCCTCGTCTATTTCCTTTCGCGCCTGTTCCAGTAATTTATCCACGTTCTTGTTGTCATACTGCGAAAGGTTGAGGCCGGGGTCTCGCTTTTGAGAGGAGTGCCAGAACGGGAACGGGTCTGGAATAAGGCCCAGTATCTCTCCAAAGAGCAATGCCTCATACGCCCTTGGTTTCAAAGTATCCCGTTCCAAGTCTGAGCTGCTCTGCAGTTTCACGTCAACCGTGATTCCTGCTGCTTCCCATTGCTTTCGCAGCAATTCCGCGGTTTGCTTCAAAGGATATTCGTCTATGGTGTGGAGCGTGAGCTTCAAGGGGCTCGCAATTTGGCTTTCGGGGAAGCATACTCTGTTCAAAACGTCCCTGGTGGAAGGTCCCACTTTTCCAGTTCCTGCTTTTAATCCATTGGGAGTCAGTATTTCAGAGGCGTACTTTTCCTGGAAACGAATGACCGCAGTTTTGGTCAAAGAGCCAAAGATTCCAGACGCGGTTCCGTCAGGATACACGTCTTTGTCTTTTGCGAGACATTCCTGGAGTTTCCGTACTTCCGTTGTTGCTTTGCTGCCGAGTTCCAAATCCATGTCAAACCCGCCTGTGGTCTGCACTTTGACGAATCTTCCGTCCCGCTCTTCGTATCCGTTGCGCGCGGCAATAGCAACCACCGCTTCTCGAGACAGAGTTTCTTGTTCAAGACCCGAAACGCCAAAGATCCCTTCTCTTCCCAAAGGAGAGTTCACGGGTTCTCCGAATTCTCCCAAAAGGTCAGCCACGAGCTTTTGTTTGTCTATGGTGAGCGCGAACACGCTCCGCATGTCTTCTTTTCTCACTTCGGTGCTAATGGTGGTGCCGAGGTTGAAGAACACGGCAAAGTAGCGGGGGAGGGAGAACGTGTGGAGCTGGGAGCGCACGAACAAACCTTTCTTGAAGTTCTGGAGCGATGACACGGTGAAGCCTTGAAGGTCTCCCCGGTCAAACGCCGCCTTGAGGTTCTCGGGACTGTCAAAGAACCTGAACGTGAATGATTGAATGTATGGCTTCTGGCCGTGGTAGCGGGGGTTGATCCCAAGAGCCACTTCTTTAATGGCTCCGGTGCGGTCTTCACGCGAGGCTTCTCGCAAGCGATACGGCCCCATGCCAATGGGTTTTAGGTTGTAGACCGACAAAGCGAAGTTTTCCGGGCTTATTTCCCCCCAGATGTGCTCGGGAATGAGTTTCAAGGTGAGCCGCTCAACAAAAGGCGCGAAGGGTTCGTTGAGCTGGAAGCGTACAACCCTTTCAGAAACCTTTTGCACGTCCACTCCGATCCAGTTCGCGCGTATAGGCGACTTATACCTTGGGTCTTGTATGGTGCGTACCGTGAACAGAATGTCATCCACCGAAAAGGGCTTTCCGTCAGACCACAGGAGTTTTTCCCTGAGCGTAAGCTCGTACACCTTCCCTCCTTCCTCAATGCGCAGTTCTTCAGCAAGGTCTGGTACAATCTCGCCTTTGTCGTTGTATTTCATCAATCCCGCGAACAGCAGCTGCACCAGGTCGCGGTCAGCGTCGTTGGCATCTGCGTACACCGGGTTCAAGAACCGGGGAGAGCCCACTATGCCTTCAGCAATGCTTCCTCCTCTGGCAGGCACCACTTTGGTGTTGTTCATGTACAGGAACGTGGCTGAACCAAGGAACAAAATTGCCAGCAGAAGAACCGTTGTTTTCTCGCGAAACGACAAAAACCGAGGGAGTTTTCTCCATTGAGAAAACGAGGGTAACTTGTTTTTCGAGTTTTCGTTCATTCAAAGGTTACACTACCAAGCTCAGGAGCGCCAATCCTATGAAAGAGAATCCGGAGAAAATAGTGAGCCAGTGGATTTTCTGTTGAATGCCTCTCTTTTGGGCGAACACCATGGTGTCTCCGCCAAAAGCGGAACCCAGGCCCGAGCCGCGGGGCTGCAAGAGGACCAAAGCGATAAGCAATACCGATAGTAATACTTGGGATATGGGGAGAATGGATGTCATCGTAAGAAGAATATGGTGAGTGTGATTCCTATGGCGAATAAAAGGGAAATGACAATGAAATTGGCAAACGGTTTAATGATGGTGATGACCACCCCGAGCGTTGCTCCTGCTATGAGCAGCGTCAGAGGGTCTTCCAGGCGCGTTCCCGGAAATGTTCTGCTTGCTATCCAGAGTCCTGCGATGCCCGCAATAATGGACGCAATAAGAGTCTGAACCATTGGTACATGGTATCAGGAGCGAGCAAAGAAGTCAACCCTTCGTCGCTTCCGCTCCTCAGGGCCTTCGGCCCGTACATAAAAAAGACGAAGGCACTGACACTGAATATAGTGAAGTGGAAGTGCAAGTACTTCATTCAAACACAGCTTTGCTTCGCAAATGTCTGTGATATGAAATGGCGAACCGGTGCGCCTCGTCGCGGACGTGCAGAATGAGGTTCTGCGTGGGCTGTGAAAGGGTTTTAAGAAGTATGGGTTTTGGTTGGCCCGGAAGGAACAACTCATTGTGTTGCTTTGCAATCGCTCCGACGAGAATAGGGGATTTCTTTAAAACAGACATTGCTGCAGACAGCTGCGGCTTGCCGCCGTCTATGATCATAAGATCCGGGTAGGGCCATTCAGGGTGATTCAGCCTGCGCGAAATGGTTTCCTGGAGCATGGCAAAGTCATTTGGCTTTCCCGTAATATGTATCTTGAACTTGCGATACCATTCTTTTGCGGGTCTCCCTTCAATAAATACGACGAGCGAGCCCGTTGCTTCCTTTCCTTGGATGTTTGAAATGTCGTAGGCCTCAACCTTAGAGATTTTCTTTTTTGTGCCGAATATCTTTTGCAATTCCCTGGTCGACTCCTTGGTCGGGCCAAGTTGTGAATAACTTGGCCCGACCAAGGAATGCGATACCACGCGCTCCAAAGCCCAGAGCTGGTTTCTGAACTTTGCCGCTTCCTCATACCGCTGATTTTTCGATGCTTCCTCCATATCCCGTCTTGTCTTCTTGAGCACCGATATCCTCTTGCCTTGCAATACCGCGGTAAGCTTGGCTAAGTCTTTCTTGTACGCCTTTGTATCGGGATTTGGGCCTGGGCACAGGTTTAAGTGGCACCACGAACAGGGTTTTGGGCTGTGGGTCTTAGCTGTGTAATAAGGAAAAGCCCTTCGCAAAAGCCGCAAAACCTGTTTTATGGCTTTCCCGTCAACAAACGGCCCGATATATCTTATTTCTCCTCCAAGTTGGTGTGTGAGGAATACCCGAGGCAGCTTTTCTTTTGTAATGGCAACATAAAAATACCCCTTATCATCCTTCCACATGACGTTGTAGCGAGGCAGGTTTTCCTTGATGAGCTGGGATTCTAAAAGCAATGCCTCAATATCGGAGTCTGTTTCTCTATATCCCACGTGCGTCACTTCCTTAATAAATAGGTAATCCCGGTGCGTTGGCTGCGCAAAATGGTTTTTCACCCGTTCTTGTATGTTCGCGGCTTTCCCAAGGTACAAGGGAGTTTTCCCTTTGGCCAACGCGTACACACCCGCCCCTTTTGGCAGTTCTTTGAGTTTTTCTTTTGATACAAACTTAAACTTTTCCATATCTCATTTTACCTTAACAGAGCTAGGTATAAAAAACACCCCTGCTTCCTTGAAGGAAGAGGGGTGGGGAACTGCACAAGCCGGCTAGAGGCCTTGGATCGTGGCCCGGTCGATCATCTTGATGGGAGGGCCTTCGCTCCTCCGCCACAGCCACGGAGTGTACATTGTCACCGCTCCGTATAGGAGCACGGCTCCAGTCACCGATAAAAGAGCAACGATTGGTTCGGGCATCCTACGCTTCATCCCTTTCTTGGGAATGGCCGTAGAGGCCGCCTACATTGGCACGTTTTGCCAATTATTTTTACTTATCATAGCTACTACTCATGTCAAGGCTCGGTTCTCTTCTTGATTTCCTACGAGATTTTGTGTATACTACCCCTTACGATGCAAAAAGATCTCATTCGAATCAAGGGAGCCAGGGTGCACAACCTCAAGAATATCTCGGTAGATATTCCGAAAAACAAACTCGTGGTCATCACGGGCATTTCGGGTTCAGGAAAAAGCTCTCTCGCGTTCGATACCTTGTATGCCGAGGGCCAGAGAAGGTATGTGGAAAGTTTGTCTGCCTACGCTAGACAGTTTTTGGGTGTTATGGATAAACCCGATGTGGATAGTATTGAAGGGATCAGCCCAGCTATAGCCATTGACCAGCGAAAGGGCTCGCACAATCCTCGTTCCACAGTAGGAACTATTACCGAGATATATGACTATCTCAGGCTTTTGTTCGCGAGAATCGGGATTCCACACTGCCCGCAGTGCGGCAAAACCGTAAAGCGCCAGAGCGTGAGCACGATTGCTTCGCATGTCCTCCAGCTTCCCAAGGGAAGCGAGGTCATGGTGCTTGGCCCGCTCATTCGGGCAAAGAAAGGAGAGCATAGAGGTACTTTGGAAGAGGTGCAGAGGGGTGGATTCGTGCGCGTGCGCGTAGACGGCATTGTGCACCGGGTGGAAGAAGCCCTGGCAAAGGAGTTGGAGCGCAAAAAGAAGCATTCCATTGAGGTGGTGGTTGACAGGTTGGTTATGGAGAAAGGGCTCGACAAACCCCGGCTTACTGACTCCTTGGAAACCGCTCTCAAGTTGGGAAAAGGCATGGTTATTATTTCCCACGACAACAAGGATACGTTGTATTCCGAACATTTCGCGTGCGAAGATTGCGGCATTTCGCTTCCCAGCATTGAGCCGCGGCTGTTTTCTTTCAACTCGCCCTTTGGCGCGTGCCCTTCATGCCAAGGTTTGGGGGAAAAGCTCGAGGTTGATCCAAAACTCGTCATTCCCAACCCCCGTCTTTCAATTGCTGAAGGCGCCATTTTTCCCTGGGCCCATGCTTCCCACAAGATAGGAAGGCAGGGATTCTTTTGGTGGAAGCTGGAAGAGATCGCGAAAGAGAGGAAATTCTCTTTGAGCGCGCCGGTGGAGAATCTCAAAAAAGAAGTCATTGACTTGGTTCTCAAAGGAGACGGAGAGTTTGAAGGAGTCATTCCGTGGCTTGAGCGGAGATACCACGAAACAGAAAGTGATTACGCGAGAGATGAGATCGAGCAGTATATGGTGGAGCGGCTGTGCGAAGTATGTAAGGGGAAGCGCCTGAAGCCCGAAGTCCTTTCAGTCACCATTGAAGGAAAAAGCATTGATGACACGGTAAGTCTTCAGCTGAACTACGCAAAAGAGTTTTTCCAGAAACTTACGTTGTCAGCGAGCCATGAGAAAATAGCGCGGCCGATCATTAAGGAGGTGCAGAATCGTTTGCAGTTCTTGATCGATGTTGGGTTGGAGTATTTAACGTTGAGCAGAAAAGCAGGAACCTTGTCTGGAGGAGAGGAACAGCGCATACGCCTGGCTACGCAAATAGGTTCAAAGCTCACTGGAGTGTTATACATATTAGACGAACCCTCTGTGGGTCTTCACGCAAGAGACCAGGGTAGGCTTATTAAGACATTGGTGCAGCTGCGCGACCTGGGAAACACCATTGTTGTGGTGGAGCACGACAGCCAAACCATTCAGAGTTCTGATTGGATAGTAGACATTGGCCCTGGCGCGGGAAAGCACGGCGGCAAGGTGATTTTCACCGGCACTCCAAAGCAGGTATTGAAGGCAGACACCTTAACAGGAGAATATCTCTCTGGGAGAAAAAAGGTGAGGATACCAGGCAGCGAGTCTGCAAAAGCCAAGCACCAGATTATTATAAAGGGTGCGAAAGCGCACAACCTAAAGAATATTGACGTTAAGGTCCCTTTGGGAAAGTTCGTGTGCGTGACCGGAGTTTCAGGTTCTGGAAAAAGCACCTTGGTGAATGACATTCTGGCCCGCGCCTTGATGAAGAAGTTCTACAACTCCAAAGAAGAGCCGGGAGAGCACAAAGAAATTACCGGAACCGATTACCTGGATAAAGTGGTTATTGTTGATCAGTCACCCATTGGCAGAACTCCGAGGTCCAACCCCGCAACCTACACAGGCGCCTTTTCATACATCAGAGATCTTTTTGCCAAAACAAAAGAAGCCCGCATCAGGGGATACCAGGAAGGCAGGTTTTCGTTCAACGTCAAAGGTGGAAGGTGCGAGGCGTGCGAAGGCCAGGGGTTGAGGAAAATCGAGATGTACTTTTTGCCTGACGTTTACGTTGAGTGCGAAGAGTGCAAGGGCACAAGATACATGGCAGAAGTCCTGGAGATTTTATACAAGGAAAAGAACATTGCCGAGGTGCTGAATATGACGGTGGAAGAGGCAATGGAGTTTTTCAGGAACATTCCTGCCTTATTCAATAGATTGAGAACGCTTACCGACGTTGGCTTGGGATACGTTGAACTGGGCCAGCCAGCTCCTTCTTTGTCAGGAGGAGAAGCCCAGCGCGTGAAGCTCGCCACAGAGCTTGCGAAGAAAGCAACAGGCAGAACGATGTACATATTAGACGAGCCTACCACTGGTCTGCATTTTGACGACGTTCGAAAGCTTTTGGAAGTATTGCGCGAACTCGTGAACAAAGGGAACGGGGTGCTTGTGATAGAGCACAACGCAGACGTGATTCGCAATTCAGACTGGGTTATTGATCTCGGTCCTGAAGGAGGGGACAAAGGAGGAGAAATAGTGGCAGAAGGCACTCCCGCGGAAATCCAGAAAGCAAAGCGCAGCTACACCGGCCAGTACTTGAGGAAATAAGCGTTAGACGTTCGGCGTCTAACACCTCACTCGTCGAGGAGTAGGTTTTGCACTGGCGATTGATTTTTAAGTTTAAGTTTCGCAGTGCTTGTTTCAACAAAATTTTTATACGATTTCGGTTCAGCAAATTGGTTGAGAAAAATCCCTGGCTGAAGAAGTGCTCCCCAGCGATTTTTTTCAGCGCAGTCTTGATAGCTTGACCATGGATACGCCAACTCTTTACCAACCCATTCTTTTATACCTCTGGGATTCCGATGTATGTAGGCAGAAAGATATACAAGTTGCTCGTCGGTTTCTACTGGTACAACTCGGAACGGTCCCTGAAAAAGATGTCCACTTCGTTTATATTTCGTGTTGAAATACTTTGCGTAGCTGTTTTGAATGCGCTGCAAATAAGCAGAAACCCTTCCTGTTTGTTTCTCTTGCACTAAAAGATGAAAGTGATTGGGCATGATAGCAAAAGCGTTAAGTCCGATCTTGCGGTGAGCATGTATTTCTTCGATAGTCGTTGTAGAAATGTTAAACACCGAGTGTCTAACAAAATATGAGGCTTGCCTGCCCATATTAAAAAATGGAATTGTTGCTTGGCAGAACAGAATCGAAAATAAGAAACGCGCGTAGTCGATGGGTTTAAAGAAAATTTTCTGCTCATCGCTGCTACGGTTACAAATATGATAGTAATCGTTTAGTTCAAATTGTAATTTTCTCATTGGTTTACATTGTATCCTGTTAAACACTCGGTGTCTAACAAGGGGCCGGCCAAAGGAGGAGGGATCGTGGCTCAGGGAACTCCGAATGATATTGCGGGGAATGCAAAATCCTATACCGGAATATTCCTGAGAAAAGAAAAAAGCAGAGCCTAAACTCTGCCGCTGTCGGCCCCCATTGGGATAACTATCTCCTGGGCTTTCTGAACGCAGGTGGGACATGACAGTGTTGCGCTTTGGCCCACGATGAGTTCTCCGACAGGAGAATCGCATCCTGTTTTAAATATCCCCTCATCCATATGTTGACCGAAGTGGATGAGGCCATCCTGCGTTTTGAACGCGCGCATGGACCTCTCTGGTATCCACCGTACGATTACCTTCATGGTCGTTGGGTCCTCCTCTTTCAGGGGGGGGTGTGGGTTGCTACTCAGAATGTATCATTCCTGGCGCGTAGAGTCAAAGGGCTTGACATGGCTTGAAGGTTCGGTTAATACTATCTATGTAACAAATTAGCAGTTGCTTTACTTGACTGCTAATCAAGTAAAGCATCCCGAGCGTAGCGAGGGATTACAGTAATAACCAATCTAATCTAACTTTATGAAGATCACTCCTTTATCAGATCATATCCTGCTTGAGCCTATGAAGCAGGAAGAAAAGACAAAGTCTGGCATTTTGCTTCCAGAAAGCGTTGAGAAAGAAAAGCCAGAGCAGGGTAAGGTTATTGCGGTAGGCCCTGGAAAGAAAACAGAAGACGGCAAAATTATTCCCCTTGAGGTAAAGGTAGGGGATGTTGTGTTGTTCAAGAAGTATGGCCCAGACGAGATCAAAGTTGATTCAGCAGAAGGCGAAAAAGAATACCTCATTGCTTCTGAAGAAGATATTTTAGCGATTATTGAACAGTAAAGATATGGCAAAACAAATATTGTACAGCGAGGACGCTCGAAAAAAACTCAAAGCAGGCGTAGATAAACTTGCAAACGCGGTAAAAGTAACCCTTGGCCCCAAAGGAAGGAACGTTGTGTTAGACGAGGGCTTTGGCTCTCCTACTATTACTAATGACGGTGTTTCCATCGCGAAGAAGATTGAACTCGAGGATAAGATAGAGAACATTGGAGCTGAAATAGTGAAAGAGATAGCTTCCAAGGCAAATGACATGG
>MHTR01000020.1 GCA_001823155.1 Candidatus Wildermuthbacteria bacterium RIFCSPHIGHO2_01_FULL_48_25 | reverse complement strand
AGAATCTGCCGGCGTAGTGAGGAAGTTCATCGCGAGAGACGCGACCCTCAACACGCTTGAGTTGGGCGCTACAGTTGGCCTGACAACAGGAGATCTGTCTGACCTTATATGGTCTGACGTATCTTCAACAGCACACGACCCAGATGAAACCGCAGCAGGTTCTGGTTCTGGTGACTGGCACGACGGCTATCTCGTAGAACAGCTCAACCTCTCAAGCAAGGCTTGGAGCCTGTAATTCTGATTCTTTCCCCCGCACACTCTTTCTTGTGAAAGGAGCGGAGCGGCAAAACCATCGCCCCGTCATTCGACGGGGCTTTGGTTTGTAAATTTGATATAATGAGCGCATGGAAGCTATTTTGCAAAGATCAAGACTTTTGCCTCTGTGCATTCTCGCGGGAGTCGGCTTTTTGGTGTACGTTAACTCTTTGCCAAATTCCTTTGTCTGGGACGATGGCAGTCAGATTGTTCAGAATACTGCCATTAAGAGCTTTTCAAATCTTTTCGAACTTTTCAAAGGCAGTACTTTCTCGGGCGGCGGCGCCGAAGAATTGACCGGATCGTTTTATCGCCCGTTCGTGCCGATTTCGTATCTTTTGAATTATCATGTGTTTGGTCTTGAGGCCTGGGGCTTCAGGATTTTTCAGATTGCGTTCCATCTTTTCAATGTTATTCTTTTGTTTTTTCTAGTTGAAAAGGTATTTTCATCAAGAGCAGTCGCGTTTCTTGCCGCGTTGTTTTTCGCGGTGCATCCCGCAAATGTAGAATCCGTTGCGTATATCGCGAGCATTGGCGAGGTGCTGTTCACATTTTTCATTCTTTTAGCGTTTTTTGCCGTTTTAAAGAGGAACATGTGGGGGTTTTTCGCTTTGACGTTTCTGGGGCTTCTTGCGAAAGAAACAGCGGTGGTTATTTTGCCCATTGTTCTTTCATATTTCTTCATTTTCATAAAACCAAAAGTTTCCTTTTATCTTAAGTTTGTGGCAGGATCGTTTGGCATATTGTCCCTGTATTTTTTCTTGCGGATGTTCGTTGGCGAAATTCCAGTCGAGAAATTTCATCTTACTCTTATGGGACAAGCCTCCTTTTTTGAGAGGGTTTTTACGTTGCCCTTTGAGATGTTCGTCTACTTAAAAACATTGGTCTATCCTTTGCCTTTAGCGACTTATCAGAATTTTCTAGTTCAGTCAGTTTCTGATATTCGATTTTGGGGATCTCTCTTGTTTTTACTTCTTTTGGTATTTCTTTTTATCGTATTTCTGAAGCGCCAGCAGGGAGAATCGCGCAAACTCTACGTATTCAGCATTGGCTGGTTTGCGCTTGGGTTAGCCCCTGTTTCCAATCTCGCGCTCGCGCTCGACATGACTGTTGCCGAACGCTGGCTGTATTTTCCCGCCATAGGATTCTACGTATTTTTGAGCTTGTTCATTGTTCAAGTTGCGCGCGTTCTTGGGGGTGCGAAGCAGAAAGTGCTCATTGTTTGCGTTGCAGGCATCTTGTTGCTGTTTTCTGCAAGGACTATAGCGCGGAATTTTGATTGGCGGAACAATATTTCCTTGTATGGCCGCGACATTCAATACTCAAAAAACAGTTTTGAGCTTGAGAACAATTACGGCAAGGCATTGTATCTCGCGGGGGAAACAAAAGAGGCGGAACTGCATTTTCAAAAAGCGCTCGCGCTTCAACCAAACTCTCCTCATGTTCACAATAATTTTGGCACCATGCTTTTTGAGGAGGGGAATTATGAGCAAGCGGAAGCAGAGTTTAGAAAGGCAATTGAGCTGGGAGATCTTTATCCAGCGTATGAAAATGTAGCGGTTGTTCTCTTTGAACGCGGTAAGTTGGGCGAAGCAGAAATTTTTATTACAGCCGCGCTCTTAAAATTTCCCAATAATCCAAAGCTGAATCTTATACTCGCAGTACTATACTACAACGAAGGAAAATCCAGGGAAGAAATCATTCCTTTCCTGTCAAAAACACTCAAAAACGACCCAACAAACGAAGACGCAAAAAAGTTACAAAGTCTTATAGGCCCCTAGCCATACGCGTATTCTCATCAAAAATAGGTCAAAACCCATTTGTACCGTAGATCGCGTATTCACTTTGCTGTGAACGTTATTTGCCCACACGACGGGGATTTCTTTTATCTTGTATCCAAACTTCCGGGCGAGATACAATACTTCAGGATCAAACGCGAATTGTTCAATGCGAGATCTTGGGAACACCTTTTTTGCGGCTTCTCTGGAAAACGCCTTGAATCCGCATTGGCTGTCTTCAATGTCCCAAAGCCCCACAAGAATCTTGCGCAAGAATTTGAAGCCTTCTCCTGTCACGAGATTTCGAAACCAAGATTGGGGAGGTTTCAACACCGCCCCTTCAACATCGCGGGAACCGATCACAACCCCGTATCCTTGGGAAAGCCAGGGAAACATTTTTTCCACTTGATCAATGGAGGTGGAATTGTCGGCATCGGTGAATAAAAGAATTTCTCCTTTCGCCTCGAGCATCCCCTGCTTTACCGCGGATCCTTTTCCCCTGTGTCGTATTTCCACAATTCTTAAACTGGGCACGGTAGACACGCTTTCTTTCAAGATGTTTCCCGTGCGGTCCCCAGAGCCATCATTCACCGCGATGATCTCGTATTCGTATGATTGTTTTTCCAGGTATTCGCTTACTTTTTTAAGGGTGTTCGGCAGCCGCTGTTCTTCGTTGTAGATCGGAATAATAACTGACAAACGTATCATGGGAGGCTTCTAAGGAATTCTTCTACCTCTGCTTGGGTAGCTGGGTCGAGCTTTAGAACTTTCAAAGCCATTGCTCTTGCCTTTGCAAACTCTCTAAGCTCGCGGTATGTGAATGCGAGAGAAGCATAGAACTGGGGTTCTGGCCTAAGGATCACGATCTTCTCATAGGTTTTAGCAAGCTGTCCGAGGTCTTGTATTTTAACATACGCCTCAACAAGGTTGCTTAGGGCCGCGAAGTCTTTGTCGGGGTTGTATCCGAGGCTGCGCGCTATCTTTTCGTTTACCCTAAACTCAACATTGTTCTCCATAAACTCATACGCAAGCCCTTTCAGAAACCAGCATTCTCCGGTTGCGGGGTATATGTCAACGCACCCCTGGGATTTTTTGAGCATGCCTTCGTAGTCTTCTGCCACCATAAGCAGTTTTGCCCACGCCAGATATATCTCCTGGTGCTTAGGGCTCAATTCTTTGGCGCGCTCAAAATATTCCTGCGCTTCCTGTATAACCTCCGCTTTTCCTTGAGGGGTGAGTTCATCCCGGCTCCCAATAATGGTGGTAACTTGGCCCAGAAAAATCCATGTCCGTGTGTGGTAGGGCCAGGCCTCGGCAGCTTCTTTCAAAAGAACACGGCTCTTCTTTGCTATTTCTAGGGTTTCGCTTGCCGTTGATTGGCAGTTCCGCAAAGCGTCAAAGTAAGTTGTTTTGACATAGGCGTCAATGAACGTGCTTCCTTTTCCCAAGGCCTTTTCCATTTGGGAATACGCGGGATTGCATAACCCTCTTTCTACCGCGGCTTTCGCGGTCTGGACGTTTGCGTTCACGAGAAAGGGCTTCAATCCATAGAACCAGTTAAATGCAAGAAGCAGAAACGAAGCCGCTATGACCGCGGGGATTTTGACGCGGCTAGGCAGAGTTTTTGCGACAGGAACACCCGGTGTTTGCGGTTGCATTTCCTGAACACCGGGTGTTTGGCCCTCTTTGCTTGTTACGTGCAGGATATACGAAGCAAGGAAGAAGAACGCGAGCATGGTTGAAAAGTTGTCAAAGCCGAAGAACAGGGCTCCCAGGTAGGCGATAAGCGCTGCCTGAAGGCCGTGGGCAAGAAGGGCATTCTCTCCCATCTTCATCTTTTGAAGGCGCCAGAAGAGCGCTCCCAGGAACGCGAGATAAAAGAAAAGAGCCGGGATCCCTGCCTGCACCCCGGTGTCTACAAGAACGTTGTGTGCCCGGTCCCACCAGGAGTTGGAGCTTTGGGGGAGGTATTGGATGTTGGGCAGTTGAGGATCGTAGTGCGTGTCAAAACCGATCTCAAAGTTTTCAGGGCCGTATCCGAAGATTGGTTTTGCCTTCATCGCTTCCCATCCCACTTTCCACGTGGAAAAACGCGGCTCCTGAAGTATAAATTGTTTCAGCTGGAGTCTTCCGGCTATAGAGTACAGCGTAGTGTTCTTTTGGACAAATTGGGGAAATGTACTGTAGGTATTTACATAGTATATAGAGAAGGCGGGGACAAGCATAATTAAGAGAAACAGGAGTTTCAATCCCAGGGAGTGCAAGAGCTTTCTCACGGGGTAGAACAGGATGAAGTAGGAAAAACCCAGGGTGATTCCCAGGTACGCGCCTCGGCTTCCCGTGAGAAGGATGACGAACATGAATAAGAGGAAGGCAAGAAGGTACAATGTCTTCTTTATGCCCAGCTTCTCTTTAAGAAAAAATACAAGAACAGGAAAGAGGGATACGATCAGGTATATCCCCAGCTGAATATCGTTTCCTAGGGTGCTCATTGGCCTTGTTGTCCGGGGGATGAGGAAGCTCGCAAACCATCCCCGCCACTGGAAAATGGCAGCCAGCGCGACCAGGGATGCGGTTGTGAGAACGACATACCAGGCGTATTTCCAGTGCTTTTTAGAGAAGAAAACAAACGCGAAGAAGCTCGCGGCAATAAGCGAAAGGAAGGTGATAGATCCTCCTCCGCGCACAGGGTTTCCCCAAAAACTGAAGTTCGGATCAAGGGAAAACACGGAAGCGAGGAAAAACATGAGGAACAGGCCTCCTAAAAGCAAAAGCCCCGGTTTTGCGCCCGCAATCTTTTGTTTAATGTTCTGGATGATCCGCGAGCGGTCTTGCCCCAGCATCAAGAAGAAGAAAAACACGAGAACCAGGGAGAAAAGAACCCTAAACACTATTGATTTTCCCCATTCAGGAGGAGAGAACCAGGGTGGCAAGTTGACCAGGGGGAGAATGAGGATAAGAAGGCACAATCCCGTGAAAACCCTGCCAATGAGTATGTTGCGTTCCATATGCGTTTATGATATACAAGTCATATTGGTATGTCTACACTAGACAACAAAACAATCTTGATTACAGGCGGGGCAGGCTCCTTTGGGCAGAAGTTTACGGAAATCGTCTTAAAAGAACACAACCCAAAAACGATCCGCGTCTACGACCATAACGAACTCGCCGAAGTTGAAATGCAAAGAAGGTTCCAAGACCCCCGGCTTCGATTTTTCATTGGCGAAGTCCGCGATAGGGACCGGCTGCACCGGGCAATGCACGGCGTTGATCTTGTTGTGCACGCGGCCGCTTTAAAGCATATTCCCGTGTGCGAATACAATCCTTTGGAAGCGGTGAAAACGAACATTGGGGGAGCGAGCAACGTGATCGATGCTGCCATTGAGAATAGCGTTCCCTTGGTGATGAATATCAGCACCGACAAAGCGGTTCAGCCCGTGAATTTATACGGAGCCGCGAAAATGGTTGCTGAAAAGCTTTTTGTGCAGAGCAATTCCTACGCGAGCGGCAGAACGAAGTTCAGCTGCGCCCGGTATGGGAACGTGCTCGCAAGCTCGGGGAGCATCATCCCTTTGTTTTTGGAACAGGCGAAGCTTGGCGAGATCACCATTACCGACGAGCAAATGACGCGTTTCTGGATCACATTAGACCAGGGCGTGCGTTTTGTTCTTGGATGCATTGAAAAAATGGCGGGAGGTGAGATTTTCATTCCCAAGATACCAAGCATGAAAGTGGTGGATCTTGCAGATGTCATTGCTCCTGGCGTCAAGCAGAAGATCATTGGCATACGGCCTGGGGAAAAACTGCATGAGGTGCTCATGGTGGCTGAAGAAACGCGCCACGCGAAAGAATTCGACAGGTATTTTGTCATTGAACCGGAGTTTCCGTTCTGGAATAAGGAAAATGGGAAAGAAGGGAAAGAGCTTCCGCAAAGTTTTTCGTACGCGAGCAATACGAACAAAGAATGGATCACAAAAGAGCAGATGCAGGAAATTCTAAAAGCCCTTGTCTGACAAGATGGTTGATATCTATCCGTACACCAAAAAACCCATTGCTCATTCTCGCAATACAAATGGAAGCGTGGAAAAGTATTTGAGCGATTTTTGGGAGCGGCCAGCGGTGTTGCAAAGCTCGGCGCGAGTGGGGATTTATCAGGCCTTGAAATTTTTTGGGTTGACACGCCAAGATCAGGTTTTAGTGCCCGATTTTTTATGCCAGGCGGTTCTTAATATTATTAATGTCTCAGGTTTCCCGGTAAAAGTTCCCGACGCCAAAACTAAAGCGGTTTTAGTTTTTCACCAATGGGGTTATCCGCAAAAAATGGCTGAAGTTATGGCAGAAGCCAAGAAACGCAATCTGATCGTAATTGAAGATTGCGCCCATAGCTTTGATTCAACATACCAAGGCAGAAATATCGGTACTTTTGGGGACGTAGCCGTCTTTAGTTTTGCCAAATGTTTTACCACGTATAATGGAGGCGCCTTAATTTCTGCCAATCAGAAATTGGTTGATTATATACGAGGGGAACAGGCGACCCGGCGTGGCTGGAAAGATAATCTTTTTCAACGCTTCGCTTTTTTAGTAGCCAAAAAAAGTTTTACCAAAGGGCAGTGGAGATTTTGGTTGGATGGGATTTATTTGAAAAGCATTTTTTTTCCCAATCTTGGTCGTTCGGCGTTGAAACTTTTACCGCCCAATGAAGATAGTCTAAGGCAGGAATTGGTGAAAAGAAAAAATAATTATCGTTTTCTTAAAAATACCATTAAGGCAGATTATCTTTTGGCAGAGCAGGACCCGAATATTGATGTCAACCCCCTGTGTATGCCGATATTTTTACCGGTTGATAGAATGGCGGCTGCGCAGAAAGCCTTGGTTGAAATTGGTATTCAAGCTGAGATTTTGCATTTTGATTTAAATCGCAATGTTTTTCAGCCGAATTACCAAAAATGTTTTGTGGTGCCGTGCCATCAGCAAATGAATGAAGGGCAGCTTTCGCAGATAGCTCAATTAATCAATCAGATTTAACGATGGGCAATATTGGAGTTTTCAATCAATTAGCTACTAATACCAACACTTATCTCAACACGGCGCGGCCGTTTTCGCTTGATTTTCAAGTGTATCGTCGAACTTTTGATGATATTGACCGCAAGCTGGGTTTTCGGTCAGAAGATAGGGTTTTAGATCTGGGTGGCGGTTGCGGCCAAATTACGAAATATATAGCAGCCAAAGTTACTGAAGTTGTTTTAGCTGATGGCGCTAATAATACATTGGCCGTAGCTCAAAAAAATCTGCGCCATCATGCCAATATTACATATCGGTTGATTGATATTACTGTTTTACCCCTGCCGTTTTTGGATGATTATTTTGACCATGTGGTATGTTATTCAGTTGTTCATTATCTGAATAATTTTGACGAATTTTCTCGTTTGGTCGCTGAATTACTAAGAGTAACTAAACCCGGTGGCAAGATTCTGATTGGGGAAATTCCGCTTTCGGATAAATCGAGTGCGTATTTTAAAGAGAGAAGAAAAAGACCATTGTTGAATTTCCTTTTAAACGTACGATATTACTGCAAAAAATACTTGACGAAATTATTTTATGTTTTAGATGGAGTGGATGATGCCCAGCTAAAAGGTTTGACTTACGACAGAAAAATAATCAGCGATATCCTCAATACGTTTTCCAGCGCACGATTTGAGTTTTTGGCGCAAGATAAGAAGTTGCCAGTTGCTAACTCGCGCGAAGATGTACTCATTGTAAAAAACTTGCAAAAAAGATGAAACATGAGAAAAACGCAAATTCTTTTAGGTGGTATCAGAAAAGCTATAAAAAAGAAGGCTTTGGGGCGCAGCGATTATACCCAAATGAGGAGCTGTTGCGGTTTTTGGGCAGGCATTTTTTCCTAATTCCAATACAGAAAAGGAAAAATATAAAAATACTGGAATTGGCCTGTGGAAGCTGCAGCAATCTTTGGATGATCGGGAAAGAGGGATTTAAAGCGTACGGGATTGATTTTTCTGATGTTGCCATCCGCCTTGGAAAAAAAATGCTGAAACGCTGGAAGACGAACGCCAGCTTAACGCGCGGGAATTTTGCTGCTTTGCCTTATGAAAGTAACTTTTTTGATTGCGTTATAGATGTTCTCTCTTTGTACTGCGTACCGTTTGAGCAATTAGGGGAATGCCTAAATGGGGTGAACAGGGTTTTGAAAAACGGGGGGCTGTTTTTCTCTTATTATCCTTCTACTGGTTCCGATGCTTTTAAAACATATGCGCCGTCTAAAAAATTAGGGCCGTATACTTTAGATGGGATTAAAAGAAAAAACTCGCCCTATTTTGGCAATAATTTTCCGTTTAGTTTTATTAGCCCTTCTGCTTACAAAAAGGTACTAGAGGAAAAAGGATTCAAAACCGTATATCTTGAAACAGTTTCTCGAACGTATCGCGGGCCGAAAGAAAAATTCGAATTTGTAGTGGTGGTCGGGAAAAAGATAAAAAATTACCCCAAAAAATGAAAATACCCTTTATCCCTTACGGGCATCAATGGCTCGCGAATGATGACATTAAAGCCGTTGTCGCGGTACTCAAAGGCGATTGGCTCACTCAAGGGCCTCTTATTGATGAATTTGAAAAAGCAGTTGTGAAATACTGCCGCGCCAAGTACGCGGTGGCGGTTTCTTCGGGAACCGCTGCTTTGCACGCGGCATTTGCGGCAGCAGGCATTGGGAAGGGCGATGAAGTTATCACTACGCCTTTAACGTTCGCGGCAACGGCCAACGCTGTTGTGTATTGCCAGGGAACGCCCGTATTCGCTGATATCGATCCCCGCACGCTCAACATTGATCCAAAAGAGATCGAGAAGAAGCTCACCAAGAAAACAAAAGCCATAGCCCCGGTGGATTTTAGGGGGTACCCTGCGGAGCTCAATGAAATTTTGAGGATTGCCAAAAAACATAAACTTCTAGTTATTGAGGACGCTTCGCATGCCATTGGTTCCGAATACCGCGGCAAGAAGATCGGAAGCATTGCAGACATGACGATTTTTAGCTTTCATCCGGTGAAAACCATCACAACAGGTGAAGGAGGCATGGTTCTTACAAATAACAGGGAATTCTATGAACGCATGAGAGTATTCCGCCACCACGGAGTTGTAAAGAAGCCAAGCAAGGGTGCTTGGTACTACGAAATTGAGAACCCTGGCTATAACTACCGCATTACCGATCTGCAGTGCGCACTCGGGTTGAGCCAGATGAAAAAGTTCGGCAAGTTCATAAAAGGAAGGGAAGAAATAGTTCGGGAGTACAATCGCGCGTTCTCGAAGATGCCCGAGGTTATACTTCCTTTAGAGAAGCCCTACGCAAAATCAGTGTACCACTTATACGTGATTGAGCTGGAACTCTCGCGCCTGAAAGCCGGCAGAAGGCAAATTTTCGAAGACCTTAAGGAGCAAGGAATCGGAGTGCAGGTCCATTATATGCCCTTGCACCTGCATCCTTTTTACAAAAAGAAATTCGGGTACAAAAAGGGGGATTTTCCTGTCGCAGAACACTACTACGAAAGAGCGCTAACGCTTCCTCTTTTCCCAAAAATGACAGTAAAAGAAGTGCACACCGTGATTCAGACAGTAAAAAGCATTGTGAGTAAGTATCGCGTGTAGATTTTATGGCTAGCATTATTCGAGAAGTAGAAAAACCAAGTTTTAGAGACCTTTTTGGTTTTGCAAAACGCCAACCTTTGGAACATTCTGAAACAAGAGGCAAAGATATCTTGAGTCAGATACAAACTGTTGGATCCGGCAAGGGTGCTCTTACGATCGTTCTTAAATATCTTTGTGAGAGAGGGATTATCAAGAACAAACTTGATGAAATTATGGTTCCCGATTGGCTGGGTTCTTGGGTATACAATCAAATGAACTCTTCTGTTTTCCCAAGCAAGCGGTTTTCTAAAAGGACAAAAATTTTGCTCGTGTATCATCAGTACGGTTTTCCTCAAAACATGGACAAAATTCTTGCTTTTGCGCGGAAGAAAAAGCTTATCGTAGTTGAAGATTGCGCCCATGCTTTGGAGAGTTACTATAAGAATAGGAGATTGGGCACCTTTGGCGATTACGCGCTTTTTAGTTTTTCCAAATGGTTTTTTTGTTTTGCTTTGGGCGGAGTAAAAGGAAAGCCAGCCGATTTTAAGGCTTTTGTCTCAAAAGAGTTGTCTAAAGTTCCATTCGGGGTAACCTTTGTCAAAGATTTGGCAAAGTTAGTGTCTGATTTGGGCGTCTTTTCGCGTTCCGAAAAGTTTCGTACCTTCTCAAATCTCTTTCTTAAAATGTCATATAGTATCTATGGCGACGCGTTAAAACCGAGCCGTCTCGCCCAGAAACTTTTCAAAAGTAAACTTGAATCAGAAATTGATATTCGTAAAAAACGATACCAATATTTTCGAAAGGAAACCGATCATTTGGGAATATGCGAGCATCTTGAGAGAGATGGCGTTACCCCGTATGTTATCCCGATAAGAGTTTCCGACAATAAGGCTGAAAAAATGGTTGATGCTTTGCGCAAAAAAGGTATTGAAACTGGCGTATATCAGTTTGATATCAATCGTAATGTTTTGTCTCCTCGATTTGTTCCTTGTATTTGGGTTCCCTGCCACAGCGGAATTTCTGACGGTGAATTTGAAAAAATCACTCGTACAGTTTTAAAAACATATGCTTGATCAAAACCTTATTTTCCGAGAAGAAAAGGAGATGTTATTTCAGAAGTACTGGAGTGCGTATGCGTCAACGCATCCAGCAAGCCCCCGATATTTGTTGAATCATATTGATTATTTCCTGGCGTATTCCCCCAATTTATATAAGGATAAAAGTTTTGTGATGATCAAGAATAACCAGCCAGTTGCTTGTGTTTTTCTTCCCATAGAAGAAAAAGATGGAAAGCGTAGTATTTCTATTGATGATGGGTTTATTTCTGCTCCCATTTTCGAAAAACAGGAAAATCTTGAGGAGCAAATTTTCGATGAGATTGATCGTATCGCGAAAGAAGAAAATGTTGAGAAAATCATGTTTTCCATTGAACCCTCATTGCGCGAGCAGTATTCTTATAACTTCCTTCTGCAGCATGATTATTTAGATGCTTCCTTGGTTTCTTATTTGGTTGACTGTCAGCAAATTTCTATACGGCGCAACCATAAACGATCCATCGAGAAAATTCTTGCGGACAAAGCTTTTTCAATATTCGTTATGGACAAAAGCAACGCAGATAAGCAGATTCATGAACAATATTGCCTTCTTCATCATAAATGCGCCGGCAAAATCACGCGCAGCAAAGAGACATTTGATTATCAGTATAAGATGTTGCAAGAGGGCAATGCAGTATTAGTTGGTTTGAAGTTTCAAGATAAATTTATCGCGTTTACCTATTTTACGTTTCATCAATCTAGCGCGATTTCTTTTTCTGCCGCTGATGATCCCGATTACGGTCATCTTCCCCTTTATCATATTGTTAATCTTGAAGCCATGCGGTACCTGCAAAAAATAGGGGTGAAATGGATCGATATGGGCCAGCCCCTCACTATTTCAAATCAGTTATTCTATTATCCAGATGAAAAACAAAGAAATATCGCCTTATTTAAAACGGGTTTTGGAGGAGATTTTCGAATGCAATTTCGGGGAGTTAAATACTTTTCAAAATCTTTATTTTTGCAGGACGTAAAACTCTTTGCTGAAAAATATGCTGAAGGCATTTCTGAGAAAAAATAAAAGAATTGTTTCTTTCTATTACAAGGCGCGTTTTATCGCGAAGGCCTTTTCGCGTAATCTTTTTCACCTTGAGCGGTTTATGCTTTTTATGAAAGTATTACCGTATACCATGGCGGGATACGAGCGTTTGTCAAACGCATACCAACTCGCAAAAAGAGCAGAAAAAGAAAATCTTCAAGGGGCGTTTGTTGAATGCGGGGTATGGAAAGGTGGAACGATTGGAATCATGGCATATGCCGCGCGGAAAAATCCGGCTCGTTCAATTTGGCTTTGTGATTCTTTTGAGGGTTTGCCAGAACCAGGGATTAAAGACGGTGAAGTTGCAAAATCATACGCGAAGAATAAGAATTCTGGAAATTTGAACGCGATAGGGGAATGCGTGGGACTCTTGGTAGACGTGAAAAAACTTTTCAGTTCCATATTGAAAATAAAAGAAGACAGGGTTTATATCGAAAGGGGCTGGTTCCAGAATACCCTTCAAAAAACAAAAGAAAGGATCGGCGCTATCGCGATTCTGCGGCTTGACGCAGATTGGTATGAATCAACCAGATGCATTCTAGAAAACCTGTACGACAACGTGGTTTCGGGCGGGTACGTGATTATTGATGATTATGGTCATTGGGAAGGATGCAAAAAAGCAGTTGATGAGTTTTTCAAAAAAAGGAATCTTCATATTTCACTTACACGCATTGATTATACTGGGGTGTATTTTAAGAAGATATGAATATATCAAAAATGGTGCTTGGAACTGTTCAATTGGGCTTGAAGTATGGCATTAATAATTCTCATGGCCAGCCTTCGAGAGAAGAAGCATTAGGTATATTAGAGCGCGCCTACGAACAAGGCATTCGCATGTTTGATACGGCTTTTTCTTATGGAGACGCCGAAGAAATTATTGGCGAATTCATTACGAGGAGAAAGCTCAATGGTCAGGTACAAATCATTTCTAAGCTGGAGCCAAATTGCGTATCGGAAGGTAGCGAGAATGTTTTAAGTATCGTAGAGAATGGGTTGCGCACTTCTTTGCGCAGGATCGGTCGCGAATACATCGATGGGTACCTGCTTCATACTTCTTCCTATATTTTTCGTGAGGAAATAGTGAATGCATTGCACCAGTGCAAGATCAAAGGTTTGGTGAAGAATATCGGCGTTTCTATTTATGAGGAGACCGAGGCCTTGGCCGCGGTTCGATCTTCGTTGATTGATTATATTCAAATTCCTTATAGTGTTTTTGACCAGCGGCTCAATCAAACGGAATTTTTTCAGCTCGCAAAGGCAAACGGCAAGAAAGTCTTTGCTCGTACAGCATTTTTGCAGGGTTTGATCTTTATGACAGATAAGGAGATCCCCGATTCTTTATCGGGTGCAAAGGAGTATCTTAAAGAATTCGACGATATTATTTGCCGCTATGGTTTATCGAGGCTAGAAGCAGCTCTGGCGTTTAGCGCTAGCCAGCCGGGTGTTGATTACATTGTTTTTGGTGTTGATACGATAGAACAATTGAACGAAACCATGAGCGTGGCTGCAAGCTTAGGCGAGCATTTTGACTGTGTGGCCGCGCTGCGGGATCGGTTTTTAAACATTGAGAAGAATATTATTTTTCCGAGTCTATGGAAAAAGTAGATCAAAGCAAGGGTAAGGTGATGTGTATTCTTCAGGCGCGCATGGGTTCCAGGCGCCTTCCTGGCAAGGTGCTGCTTCGGGTCCAAGGAGTTCCGCTCTTGGAGCGCGAGGTAAAGCGTATCAAACGCGCGAAAACGGTTGATAAGATTGTGATTGCGACTACCACAAATAAGGAGGACGACGCGATCGAAAATCTTGCAAAGCGCATAGGCGTTGATTGTTTCCGGGGATCGGAAAAAGACGTACTTGACCGGTATTACCAATGCGCCCTTTTGTATCCTGGATTTTCCTCGATCGTCCGGGTCACCGGTGATTGCCCGCTCATTGATCCCTTGGTGATAGACCAGGTGATTTCACTGTTTAGGAGGCGCCACCTTGACTACGCAAGCAATATTCAAAAAGAAACGTTTCCAGACGGTATGGACATTGAGGTATTCACTCGAAAAGCGCTCGCAGAGGCGGCTATAGCGGCTAGGTTGCCTTCAGAGAAAGAGCACGTAACCTTGTATATGCGGAGGAAGAGAAAGTTTAAAAAGGCAAATCTCGCGGCAGAATATGATTTTTCCCATATTCGGCTTACGGTTGACCAAAAAGAAGATTTTGAAGTAATAAAGTTTTTGATTGAACGGAGTAGGCTTCAAGACGGCTATCGAAAATACATTTCGCTTCTTATAAAACATCCCGAAATCATGAAAAAGAATATGCGTATCATGCGGAATGAAGGATTGAAAAAATCATTAAAAAAAGATAGAGTGATGGCAAGAAACAATGTAAAAACATGAGGAAATTCACTAAAAGCAACGCATTTTTAAAGCAGGTTCTTAGGACTATTCCGCTTGCCTCTCAAACGTTTAGCAAAAGCTACCTTCAGTTTGTCAAAGGCCAGGCGCCCTTATTTATTACGCACGGCAGGGGAGTGCGTGTGTGGGATGTTGACGGAAATGAATATGTGGATTTTATCAACGGGTTGCTCCCTGTCATTTTGGGCTATCAATATAAAACGGTAGATGACGCGATAAAAACACAACTAAAAAAAGGTGTTATTTTTTCTCTTGCTTCTCCTTTGGAATATGAACTTGCCCAGCTTCTCATAAAGTACATTCCGTGTGCCGAAATGGTGCGATTCGGGAAAAACGGATCCGATGCAACTACCGGCGCGGTGCGCCTTGCGCGGGCAATTACAGGGAATGATCATGTTGCGGTATGCGGATATCACGGATGGCATGATTGGTTTATTGGTTCTACGACGCGAAATCTTGGGGTGCCAAAAAGTACGCAGGTCCTAACGCATAAATTCGTGTATAACGATATTGGTTCTCTTGAGAAGATTTTTGAAAAATATAAAGGGAAGATGGCTGCGGTAATAATGGAGCCGATGAACTATGAAGATCCAAAACCCGGCTTTCTTAAGGCCGTGAAAGATTTGGCTCATCAGAACGGAGCACTTCTTGTTTTTGACGAGATTATAACGGGTTTTCGCTATAGTTTAGGCGGAGCTCAAGCGTTATTTGGCGTTATTCCCGATCTCGCCGCATTCGGGAAATCAATGGCAAACGGCATGCCTATTTCAGCTCTTGTTGGGAAACGGAAATATATGGAAAGAGTAAAGGATATATTTTTCTCTTTTACCCAGGGCGGAGAGGCGCTTTCTCTGGTCGCGGCCATTGTGACCATACAAGAGATTGAGCGGAAACACGTTATTGAATATATCTGGCGAGAAGGGAAATTTTTGCAGGATGGAACAATGAAACTACTCAAAAAACATGGCTTGGATGATATTATTCAGGTAGTTGGCAAGCCATGCTGGCAAGTAATGAAAATACATGACGCATACGAGTATTCAGAACTTGAGATTAAAAGCTATGTCCAACAGGAGTTATTGCAGAGAGGATTTTTGTGGTATGGCCAGCACAACATGAGTTTCAGCCACACGAGAAAAGACATAAAGGGTTTATTGAGAGCGTATAATGCGATTTTTGGCACATTAAGAGAACTTCTTCAAGAAAAGCGTCTTCGCCAAGCTCTTCGCGGCCAGCCGATCACCAATATTTTTAAAGTACGATAATTCCTCAAAAATGAAGATAAAAGAGAGAAAAATTGGCAGTGGGGAACCTTGTTTTATCATTGCCGAGCTTTCGGGGAATCATCATCAAAAGTATGAGGAAGCCGAAGCATTGGTGCGCGCGGCAGCAGAGGCTGGAGCTGACGCGGTAAAACTGCAGACTTATACGCCAGACACCATTACCCTGCATTCGGACAAAGAATGGTTCGTGGTGAGGGGAAAAGATCAGCCGGATACGTGGAAAAAGAAAATTCTCTGGGATCTATACCAGGAAGCGTACACCCCCTGGGAATGGCAGCCAAAGCTGAAAGAATTGGCAGAAAGCCTGGGGCTTATTCTTTTTTCGAGCCCGTTCGATGACACCGCGGTAGATTTTCTGGAGCAGATGAAGGTACCGTGCTACAAAATTGCTTCGTATGAAGCAGTGCACATTCCATTAATCGAGAAAATCGCGCATACGGGAAAACCGGTTATTATGTCTATTGGGTTCGCTTCTCTTCAAGAGGTGGACCTCGCAATCCGAACTCTGCGCGAGAACAGAGCAGGTGATATCGCGGTGCTTCATTGCGTTACCGCTTACTCCGATTCCCCGAGACCTGAAGATTCCAACCTGCGGGTTATTATCGACGCGAGAAACAGGTTTGGGGTAGAAGTAGGATTCTCAGACAACAATTCGGGTATTGTTATCCCTATTGTTGCCGCAACCTGCGCCCAAGCCTCGCTCATAGAAAAGCACCTTATTTTAGATAAGAGTTCTGGCGGCCCAGATTCAAGGTTTTCCATAGAGCCAAAAGAGTTCAAGGAAATGGTTGGGATCATCCGCAAGGTGGAAGCAGAAGGTCTGGATGTGTTGGAAGGAATTGTCAGCAAAGAAGAGCGTGAGAAAATGCAGGGAAGAGTGCAGTACGGGCCTGCGAGCGAAAGGGAAAAAGAGAATACCCTTTTTAGGCCAAGCTTATGGGTGAAAAAAGATATCAAAGCAGGGGAGGAGTTCACCAAAGAAAATACCAGGGTTGCGAGACCCTCTGCCGGGCTCCTTTCCCGCTACTGGCCCGACATTTTAGGCAAAAAAGCAGCAAAA
>MHTR01000019.1 GCA_001823155.1 Candidatus Wildermuthbacteria bacterium RIFCSPHIGHO2_01_FULL_48_25 | reverse complement strand
CATACGCTGTCTCCACGCGCTGAAGATACCGAGAAACACCAACTTCGGATTTCTCTTGTATCAACAAATGAAAATGATTTGGCATGATAGCAAACCCGTTAAGCTCAACTATTTTGTGCGAGATAACATCTTTGGTAACTTCAGAAGAAATATCAAAAGTTGCATGTTTAATAAAGTGAGAAACTTGTCTTTCTAGACGACGGAAAGATACTGGGGCTTGACAATAAAGTATAAGAAATAAAAATCGTATGAAATCCTTTTCGCTCAGAAAAATTCGTCTTTGGTCATTGCTCCTATTGCAAATATGATAGTACTCTCCTGGAGAGAATTTAAATTTTCTTATCATATTGCTTCATTCTATCATATCGCGCGGCAATGGTCGACGTCGGACGTCGACCACTTAGAGGGAGGCTCTGCGAAGCAAGACGGCGTTGATGGCGACGATAACCGTGCTTAAAGACATGAATACCGCTGCCAAGGCTGGCTGCAGGAATATTCCTTGAGAAGCTAAAACGCCCGCTGCCAAGGGCAAAGCTACCACATTATACCCTGTTGCCCAGAACAGATTCTGGAGCATTTTGCTGTATGTCAGCTTTGAGAGCCGAATAATCTTGGCAACATCTCTTGGGTCGTTGCGCACCAGAATAATGCCTGCTGATTCAATGGCAACGTTTGTTCCCGCACCAATAGCGATTCCCAAGTCTGCTTGAGTCAAAGCTGGAGCATCATTCACCCCGTCCCCCACCATTGCAACCTTCAATCCCCTTTCCTGCAAGAGCTTTACCTTGGCAGACTTGTCTTGCGGAAGAACTCTGGCAAAATACTCGTCTATTCCAAGCTCCTTTGCAACCCATGAGGCAACGCTTTCTGCGTCACCCGTAATCATTGCTATCTTCACTCCCATAGACTTTAGCTTCTGCACGGCTTCTCTTGATTCTTCCCGTATTTTGTCGGCAAGCGTAATATCCCCAATTTTCTCATTTCCCTTGACCACAGACACCGTTGTTTCAGCTCCTGCCGATTCGCTCCCTTCTACCCGATACTCAACGCCTTCAACAGTTGCCTTTGCTCCTTTTCCTGTAATACTTTGGAAATCCTGCGCGTCCAATAGTTTCAAACCACGCCTTTGTGCTTCTTCAACAATTGCCTTTGCAACCACGTGTTCAGATCGCGCGTCTACAGACGCGGCTAATTGCAAAACAGAATCCTCTGCGCGGGTAACTCCATAGGAACCCGTGGTAAGCGTGCCTGTTTTATCGAAAAGAACGATATCAATGTTCCTTGCAAGCTCCAAAGAAAGGCGCTGGCGCACCAGGAACCCGCCTCTTGCCGCCAACGTGGTGGATATGGAGGCAACGAGAGGTATTGCGAGGCCTAAAGCATGCGGACAGGCAATAACAAGTACTGCAACCAATCTTTCCACCGCGAACGCGAATCCTTCTTCTTGCGAAAACCAAAAAAGGAACGTTGCGGTTCCCAAAGTAATAGCAATAATAGTAAGAAGAAACGCAGCTTTGTCTGAAAGGAGTTGAAGTTTTGATTTTGATGCCTGCGCTTCCTGTACAAGCCGCATGATTCCCGCGAGAAACGTGTTCTTCCCTATCTTCGTGACCTCAACTTTCAAACTGCCAGTTCCATTGACGGTTCCCGCGATCACTTCGCTTCCCGTGTTTTTCGATACGGGTTTTGATTCTCCTGTTATCATAGACTCGTTGACCTCAGAATCCCCTTCAACAACTTTTCCGTCTGCGGGAACTCTGCTTCCAGGCCGCACCAACAGAACATCTCTAAGCTGAAGTTTCTCTAAGGGCACGGATTCCGTTGTTTCTCCTCTCACAACCTCTGCAGTGTCAGGAAGAAGCTTTGAGAGCTCTTTTAAAGCACCCTGCGCTCCGCTCACAGCCCGCATCTCGATCCAATGGCCAAGCAGCATAATGGTTATCAAGGTAGTCAACTCCCAGAATAAAGAGTCACCTCTGCCCGTGAGGACTACTGCAACGCTATATGTATACGCAACGCCGATTGCCAGAGCAATGAGCGTCATCATGCCAGGACTTCTTCCCCTCAACTCTCTCCAGGCAGAGGAAATAAAAACCCAACCACCGTAGAAAAATACAATACTGCCGAGGATGAGAGGAATAAAAGGTTCATCCCTCAATAGAATAACGGGAACAGTCAAAGCAAAACTCACCCAGAACTTCTTTAGAAAATCCTGGGTTACGTGCCCCGTGTGCCTGTCGTGTGTTCCAGAGTTCCTGCCTAAGCGAAGCTTAGGACTCTGTCCTAAGCTTCGCTTAGGCACAGTTTTCAACTTAACCAAACTCATCCCGCACTCCGGACACATGCCAGGGCCTTCCTGCCGTACCTCAGGATGCATGGGACAGGTATACATGGGAAAGGGTTATTTTTTGAGAAAGAATCCTCGAAGGGTCTTTGAACTGTAATACAGAGCGAACAGAAAATTCAGCGAAAGAAAGACGGCGAGCAGGAGCAGAACATTCCGATGCCAGTCAACGTGGCCGGGCACCGCGTACAAAAGCACCGAATACAGGCCAAACCCTACCACGGCAATCGCGGAAACGCATGTTTGCAAGAACGCAACCAGTTTCTGGGTTGGGCTTATTAAGCCAGCAAGAACTCCAAGCCCCACGACCACGAACAACGGAAGAAAAGCCAGGGGTGCGAACAGATGAGAAAAGAGCGGAGTTGCGAGAAGAATCACAACCGCGCCTACGAGAAACAGTTTTCTCACGGTATCCCCATAGTAATGGGGCAGTACCGCCCGATATCCCTTTACGTTGTTTCCTTCGCCTGGTTCCATATTATTGAAGCGCCTGGTCAATCGCCGCCTTCAGGGTTGCGTACGGAACCGCGCCCTTTACGGGAATACCGTTCACATAGCTTCCCGGAGTACCTGTTACACCTGCTCTCAATCCCTGCTGATAGTCCTGCTCTACCTTGTCTTCGTATGTTCTTTGGGAAACGCACGTGTCATATTTAGCAATATCCATTCCAAGACTCTCCGCAACCTCCCGATAGAGAGTAGAACCTATACGGTCCTGCTCCTCAAATACCTTGTCTGCAAAAGCCCAGAATCCCTCATCTCCTTTTTGTTTCCAGACGCACTCAGCGGCTTCTGCAGCGGGCCTTGCTTCGGGATGAATGTTATCTAATGGGAAGTGCTTGTAGACCCACCGGATCGTATCCCCGTATTCCTCCAGGGCCTGCTGAACTGTTGGATGGAAACTCCTGCAAAACGGGCACTGAAGATCCGAAAACTCCACTAACGTTACCTCTGCGTCGGGATTTCCTCGGATATGGTCTTGTTCCGTAATGGTGAACTCCACGCGCGAACCATCGATAACGGGAGGGTTCACCGTGTTCCCTGTTCCCCCTTTTTGCATGTTGGCGCTGTACACCAAAGAACCCCCGATAACAAATGCCGCGATAAGAATGGCCGCGGGAAGGTAGAAATTCTTGTCTGTTGATTTTTCGTCTGCCATAGAAAAGAAAAGTTATGTGTTATGCGTGCGACTTTACGTATTCATAGGCAGAAGTTGCGGCAACCGCTCCCATGGCTGAGGCCGTAATATCCTGCTTGAAGCTTCCAAAGTGGTTCGTGGCGTCTCCTGCCGCGAATACGCCATGAACATTCGTTTTCATTCCGTTATCCACCATCATATACCCTTTCTGGTCTGTTTCAACACCCAATTGTTTCGCAAGGGTCGTGTCGGGGTCAAATCCAATCTCAATAAACACGCCGTCTATCACCAGATCATCCAGCTCCTTCCCAGCTTCATGCTTCGAGCTTGAAAGAACCAGTTTTTCTAACATCTTCTCGCCCACGATCTCTTTGACCTCGTGTTCAAGTAAAACCTCCACCTTATTTCCAAGCTTTTTCATCTGCTCCAGGTTAATGGGTTCCGCAATGACCTCTTTATTGCGAACAATAAGATAAATTTTGTCAGCATACTCTGCTAAAAAGTTCACTCCTTTAACCGATGAATCCCCTCCACCCACCATGGCAACTTTCTTTCCTCCGTACAAAGGGCCGTCACACGTCCAGCAATAGTGCACTCCTTTGCCTACAAGCTCTTTTTCATTGGGAAGGTCAAGATGCCTTCTTTGAGAACCGATTGCCAATATGACTGTTCCAGCTTCAAAGGTTTCCTTCTCGGTTTTCACGGCAAAACCTTTATTGTCCTTTTCAATAGAAACTACTCTTCCCTCTTTGAGTTCAGCTCCAACCAATTCTACCTGTTTTTTCATGGTGAGCATGAAATCGCCTCCATCAATACTAATAATCCCGGGATAGTTCTCGATTTTACCGGCAGTTGAGGTTTCTCCCCCAAACTCTCCCGCGATAACCAGCGTCTTCATAGCATAGCGCCTTGCGTACAAAGCCGCAGACAGCCCCGCTGCTCCCGAACCCACGATAATGAGATCGTATTTCATCGCTGCTATTATACCTCCTTTAAAAGATTATTCCAATTTAATATCCGTGAAAATGGTTGCGTCGCGCATCTCGCGCACAATGCGCGCCGGGGTTTCAGCAAGCATACCTTCTTCTGCAAGAACTCGTTCCAGGGCGTTGCGCTTCTCTTCTCCTACCATAAACACCACTGAATGGTCTACCCACTCTCTCAAGAAAGGAAGTGTTGCGGTTGCGCGATGCGAATACACGCTCTTCCCCTTCGCCTCATATTCTACCATTGGCTTGTCTTTGTTTTCGAACAGCTCCCGGAACACTTCAGAGTTCTCGGGAAAAGGAAGTATTCCTGCGGTGTGGCCGTCTTCCCCCACTCCCTGGGTAATAATAACTTTTCTTAAGGAAGTGTTTCCTTTCAGCTCCACAAACGGCACGTCTCGCGCCTGCAACATCGTATAAAAAGGAGTTGCCTTAAACTGCTCGCTGTTGCTGTCCTTCGATTCCACATCCAATCGTTCGTCAAGCACTCCCAAGGCAAGGTCCTTTGGAAGAGAATTTGCATCGATCTCGTCAAGCAGCTGCAAGGCAGAACCCCCTGAAGATAAAAAAAGGACTGGCACGTGCTGATGGCTCAAAAAAAGCTGGTTCAACTTCTTGCCCGCGCTTTTCTTTGCCTCTTCCTTGGTTTTGCACCGCACCACTTCCATCATATCTTGTGCCCGCCAAACACGGCTCGCAATGTGGAAAGGATTTTGCCCGTGAAACTCGGTTTCTTTGCAGACTGCACTCGGAACCTAAATGATTCTTCAATAACAGGAGCAGAAACCTTCAGTTGCTTTGCGGTTTTCACGGTCCATTCCCCTTCTCCCGTATGTGAAACCTTGGTGCTCGCCCTTCTTAAATCCTCCCCGTACAGCCGAAATCCTTCTTCAAGCCACCCCACCAATCGAGAAGTGATAATACTGTTTCTGTTGTACGCCCTTGCAACATCCTGCAAACGGAACTTGAAAGGAGATTTCTTCAAAACCGCGAATCCTTCTGCCAAGGCCTGCATCATGCCGTACTCAATGCCATTGTGCACCATTTTCGCGAAATGCCCTGCCCCTGATTTTCCCATGTACCCTGCCTGTGTATCAGACAAATCACTCAACAAAGGACGAACCTTTGTATACGCGCTCTTGTCCCCACCTACCATAATTGCAAACTTTCCAGCTTCAATGGATACGGGCCCGCCAGAAACTCCCACATCAAGAAAAGAGATGCCTTTCCGCGCGAGCTTGGCTCCGCGCTTCAGGGAATCTTTGTAAAAGGAATTTCCTCCGTCAACCACAGTATCTCCTTTCTGTAAAAAAAGGATGAGCTTCCCTAATACTTCATCTACTGGTTTTCCTGCGGGAACCATGAGCCACACAACTCGCGGTTGCTTCAGCTTTAACGCCAACTCTTTTAAGTTTTGTGCACTTCCTCCTATTTTATCAAACGTAACAACTCTCCACCCCCTTTTCTGGAGTCGTTGCACCATGGGCTTTCCCATTTTCCCCAAACCTATAAATCCTAATTCCTTTCTCATGCAGGAGTAGTGCCAGGTTTATACATCTTGAGCGAAACTTTGTTCTCTTGCCAGGAACGTAAGATAGGGTCTACGAACTTCCATTCTGCCATTATTTCCTCGGTGCTCACGAACTGCGTCTGGTCGCCCTGAATACAATTGAGCAGTAAGCGCTCGTAGGCATCCGCGAACTCCTCTTCCTGAAACGCTTCCCGGTAATCGAACGAAAGCGCGCGCTCTTCAATTTCCATACCATGCCCCGGCTTTCGCGCCCACAAACTCAAGGTAATGCCCTCTTTGGGCTGGATAAAGTAATGAAGGATATTCTTGTAGTGCTTCCCTGGCTCCTGCGGGCACAGGCACGGCGTGGGGTGCTTAAATACCACATGCACCTCCACTCGGTCTTCTGTCATTGCTTTTCCGCTCTCCAAGGTAATGGGAACTCCTTTCCATTGGCTGGCTTCAAGAAACGCCTGGATTTTAAAATACGTTTCGGTTGTGGAATCCGGGCGCACGTTCTTTTCGCTTGTGTATCCTTCGTACTGCGCTCGCACGGTGTTTTCTTCAACATCCTTTCCTTTCAATATCCTCAAAGAACGCAATATATTGCCACGCGCTTTCCTAATAGCGTCTCCCTCAAAGCTCGCGGGACTTTCCATGGTAAAGAGCGCGAGCAGCTGCAACAAATGGTTCTGCCCCACGTCACGCAGAGCGCCAATACCGTCGTAGAACATGCCGCGCTCCCCAATACTTCCCTTCTCAAGGAGTTTTATCGTTATGGATTCAATGCCTTTGTTGTTCCAGGAATCCTGCAAAAAAGCATTGGAAAAGCGAAACGCTAAAATGTTCTGCACCGTGTCTTTCCCTAGGTAATGGTCAATACGATAGATTTGCTCCTCTTTGAAGAGTTTGCCCAGCATGCGGTCGAGCTCTTCCGCGGTTTCCAAATCCTTTCCAAAAGGTTTTTCCACGATAACCCTGGTCCACCCCTCTTTAGGGCTGCAAGGTTTTGTTAATCCAGACTCTGCCAGCTTCTCAAACAGGATTTTGTAATACTGGGGAGAAGCCGCGATGTAGAACAGTTTGTTTGAGCATACCTGCCACTCCCCATCTTTCATGCCAAGAAACGTGGACAATTTCTCGTATCCTTGTTTTTCCTCAAACAATCCTTGCTGGTACACGAAAAACTTGGAAAACTCTCCGTTCCCTCCCACGGTTTTGGCAATCCACGCCTGGAACTCTTCATTGGAAAGTTCCTGGCGCGAAAACCCCACCACCTGAAACAGTTCGGGCAGCTGCTTTTCCTTATACAAATGGAAAAGCGCCGGTGCAAGTTTCCGCTGCATCAAGTCACCGGTTGCGCCAAAGATAACGAATACCGTAGGAAGGAGATTCTTCATAGGTACTCAAGTAACGATTCGTAGTTGATGAAATCAAAAAGCTGGTAGAAGTAGGCAATCCAGATATTGAAGCTGTCTGTTACCATGAAAATACCCAGGGTTATCAAAAAGATACCTCCAATAATAGAAACAAAACGTAGGTATCCCGCGAGCCTCGCGAAGTGCTGGGAGGCCCAGCCAATGGCAAGAGCTGTTGCGAGGAATGGAAGAGCCAATCCCAGTGAAAACACCGAAAGTAACAATGCCCCGGTCACAACAGTCGCGGTGGAAGCCGCGAGCGTAAGTACGGTGCCTAGAATGGGCCCCACACACGGGCTCCAGCCGAACGCGAACGTGCTGCCGAATATGAGGGAACTCAAAGCAGTTCCTGGTTTCAACTTATTCAACCCCGCAACTTGGCGTTCTGGCAGTAAGAAACGAAACAAGGGAAACGTGGGAGCCAGAAGGAATACGCCAAAAAGAATAACGAAAATGCCCCCGATTCTTGTGAGTAAAAAGCGGTACTCGAGCAGTGCCGCGCCTCCCAAACCGAACAGGCTTCCCAAGACAATGAACACCGAGCTGAAACCTACCATATATAGAACGCCATTCACAAAAATTTTGCGTCTCGCCCTTGCTCTGGTTTCGGGATTCTTGAGCTCTTCTGCTGAAGCTCCGCTGATAAAACTCAAATACCCCGGCACCAGAGGAAGGGTGCAAGGGGCTAAGAACGTGAGGATGCCTGCAACAAATGCGGGAATAACAAAAGCGGAGGCATCCATGATGCTACTGTATGCCGAGTAATTGAGAAACCTTGGCCTTGTCGAATCCAATAACTACCTGGCCGTCTACATCAATGACGGGAACCGCGAGCACGCCGGATTTCTTGACCATGTCGTCCCGTGCCTGGGTGTCCTTGGCGACATCCTTCTCTTCGTATCCGACATTGTTCTCCTGAAAGAACGCTTTTGCCGCCTTGCAGTACACGCACGCTGGGGTTGTGTAGAGTATTACCTTTGCCATATGCCTTGATTATACCCTGTCTCCCAAGAAAAACAAACCCCGCCCGGTCGAATGACGGGGCGGGGCAAGATGTCTCTGTTACGCAGCGGGGCTACACTCTTTGCATTCACTGCACGAACCTTCGTGCTCGTGGCTGCACGCGGAACACGCGCCCTGCGCCTTAATTTCTTGGTCCATATTCGCTTTCAATCTGTTTAAGCTTGTAGGCGACCTTTGGCCGAACAAGTTGCATTATATCCCGCCCCAAGGAGGCTGTCAACGTAATATTTTGGAATGCGACCTTTCGCTCCAGATATGACTGACGACGCTTCTTCCTGCTTCTTACAAGGAAAAGAACTCCCTCTTGAAAGTTTCCCATATCTATGCTAATTTTGAGAGCGGTACACTACACATTTTAGGAGGAAAAGACGCGATGCCACTTTCAGAAATTGATGTGAGACTTATTCGCGAGCTCAGGAACTCGAGTGTGCTCCAGGACGTTGCAGACGATCGTCTACAGCAGGCAAACGGGGTTATCCTCGTAGTCTGTGGAGACGGCGACGAGATTCCAGAACTCTTGGAGTTTGTAAAGCTTCGCCTGAATTCCCAAGGCCTTCCGGCGCGAACTCATCTCATCGCGCTGAATGGTGGAGCGCTTCGGATCCCCAGGAATTCCCCGGTAAACTCCTGGAACGAAGGAGAAATGGTCCTGCAAGAGATTCGGGATGCAATGGTACTCAAGGGAATCCGTACCGTAAACATTTATGCGCATGCGCCCTGCGGGAAAGCTCGCGTTGCGGGATTCTCCATTATCCGCGTCGTTGAGGTGCTCCTGGATGCAGGAGAACGCATACGCCGCGAAATCCGAGACTGTAATGTCGCATCGTTCCTGCATATAGACCGTGGGGACAGACGCACGTACTACGTCTCCGAAAAAGCCTGGTGTGCCTGGCACCAAAACCCGGTTCTCACTGTTCCCGTAACGTAGTGTTCCAAAAAAACCAAAGCCGCAGTCGAACATTGTTCTTCTGCGGCCTTTTTCTTTACAGCGCAATGGTTTCTCCCGAGAGTTTCGCGAGATACTTCTCCACGGGCTGGGAAAACTCTTTTTTCAAAAAGGCCTCTGCCTTTTCAAGTTCCTGGTTCTGAGCCTCCTGTTCGGTTGAAAAGTCTCCAAAGGCAACACTCCCTCCGTATGCTCCGCAGTCCTCGTGCTGAATAAGAATGAAAACCTCGGGTTTATGAAGTTTATTTGAAATGCGTATCTGTTCCAGTATGAAATTATTGTCTTCAATGGCGCTCACCAAACTCTTCACTCCTCCTGCAACCGAAACCAGGTCATATGAATCCCCAAACTTCCCTTCCAGGAATTCAGCAAGGCTTTTCCTGAACCGAAAGTCAATACAGTGCAGCACCAAGGCTTTGCAGGTATGCTGTTCCATACTTAGAAGCTCACGAGCGCGACTACTTCTCCGCCAGTTGGCGGATTCGTTTTGACCTCCAGCACTCCCCCTGCAATGGGAATGGTCTGCTCTTCTGCGTTCTCCTTTTTCAAAACGAGATTCCCCTCTTTGAGCAGGGTGATCAAAGGAACATGGTCTGCCAGCACCTGCAATTCCCCAGTTTGGCTTGGGACCGTCAAAGCCTGGGCTTGGCCTTTGTAAATTTCCCTATCTATGGCGAGTATTGAGAGTTGGAACGTCATGATCTGGTTTTCTTGGCCCGACCAAGTTATCCACAACTTGGTCGGGCCAAGGAGAACTAAACTTCGCTAATACTACCCTTGAGGTAGAACGCTGCTTCGTCTTTTGCGTCATGCTTTCCTTCGATTATTTCCTTGAACCCCTGAATGGTGTCTTCTCTCGACACATACTTTCCTTCCCTTCCGGTAAAAGTTTGGGCAACCGAGAAGGGTTGCGAAAGGAATCGCTGGATTCTCCGTGCGCGAGCCACGGTGAGCTTGTCTTCATCAGACAATTCTTCCATGCCCAGAATGGCAATAATGTCTTGCAGTTCTTTGTAGCGCTGGAGAATGCGCACAACTTCTCTCGCAACTTTGTAATGCTCTTCTCCCACAATGCGGGGGTCTAAAGCAGTGGAGCGAGAAGTCAACGGGTCAACAGCGGGGTAAATACCCAAAGAAGCCAATTCGCGGGAAAGCACAATGGTGGAGTCCAAGTGCGAGAACGTGGTTGCGGGAGCAGGGTCTGTAATGTCGTCCGCGGGAACGTAAATTGCCTGCACCGAAGTAATGGAACCGTTCTTGGTTGAGGTGATGCGCTCTTGCAGCGCTCCCATGTCTGTAGCAAGGGTTGGCTGGTATCCAACAGCTGAAGGCATTCTGCCCAACAATACAGAAACCTCGCTTCCTGCTTGCACGAAACGGAAGATGTTGTCGATAAACAACAGAACGTCTTTTCGCTTCTCGTCGCGAAAGTATTCGGCAAAGGTAAGGCCTGCCAGAGCGGTTCTAAATCTTGCTCCCGGAACCTCGTTCATCTGCCCGAACACGAGCACTGTGTTTTTGAGCACCCCAGACTCTTTCATTTCATGATACAAATCGTTTCCTTCTCTGGTTCTCTCTCCCACTCCCGCGAACACCGAGTATCCTCCGTGCTCTTTAGCGGTATTGTGAATAAGTTCTTGAAGCAACACGGTTTTCCCCACTCCTGCTCCACCGAACAGCCCAACTTTCCCTCCTTTCAAGAAAGGAGAAAGCAAATCAATGACTTTGATACCTGTTTCAAAAAGCTCGGGCTCCACTTTCTGGTGCGAAAGCTCAGGAGCTTTCGCGTGAATGGAAGATCTCTTGAATTCCCCTTCCAAGGGCTTCAATCCGTCAATGGTTTCTCCTAACATATTGAACATCCTTCCCAGCACTTTCTCCCCAACTGGGAGGGAAATAGGGGAACCAGAATCAACTACTTCTGTTTTTCTCCTCAAGCCCTCGGTAGAATTCATCGCAACAGTGCGAACGCGGTTCCCTCCCAAGTGCTGGGCTACTTCCAAAACCACATCCCTCTTCGAGCCTGAAGGCTCTTCAGAGCCTGAACGGCCTGCCTCCTGCTTTACCAGAAGAGCGTTCTTCAACGCGGGAAGCTGTTTTTCGAACTCCACATCCACGACCGGACCCATGATTTGTATTATCTTTCCTATATTCATAGAGTAACGTGATTTATGCGGATAATGCGTTGGCTGCTCCCGTGACCTCCGAGAGTTCCTGGGTAATGGCTGATTGGCGCGCCTTGTTCAACTCCAAAGTCAAACTTTCCAATAAGTCTGCCGCGTTCTCGGTCGCGTTCTTCATCGCGACCATTCGCGAAGAATGCTCAGACGCGTTTGACTCGAACAGAAAGTGCAGAATGGCCACTCTCACCAGTTCCTCGGAAACCCTTTCAAAGATTTCTTTTGAAGAGGGCTCCAAAACGTAGTCAACGTGATTCACGGGCTCCTGCGACAGCTCTTTTGGGTCTAAGGGAAGGAGCTGGCGGAACTGAGCGTGATTTATCAGGGCTGACACGAATTGGGTTGAGCAGAATACCACTTCTTTGTAGGTCTTTGAGGCATACGCGTTCAATACCCAATCTGCCAAGGGCCTGGCGTCTTCCAATCCCACAATATCCGAGAAGCGCAAAAAGGAAGTTGTCACAGGGATGCTTCGGTTCAAAAAGAAGTCGTGCGCCTTTTTCCCCACTGCCGCAACTTCTACTGCTTCCCCGTTCTTCTGGTATTCCTGGGCTTTTTCCAAAGACAAGCGCAAGACCGCGCTGTTAAAACTGCCAGACAATCCTTTGTCGCTTGTAACCACCACCAAGCATACTTTTCCTTCTGTTCGTTCTTGCCAGAGCGTTCCCTCTTGCTCGCGCAAGGAAGCCAAGGCAACAATGCGGGAAAGCAACGAAAGGGCATGCTTCGCGTACGGACGCGCTTTGAGAGCCCTGTCTTGGGCTTTTCTCATTTTGGTCGCGGCAACAAGCTCCATGGCTCTCGTCATTTGTTTAATATTCGAGGTTGCCTGTATTTTGCTTTTAAGCTGTCTTTTGGAAATCATGGTGAAGTTCTTCTGCTACCTTTTGAAGATTTTCTTGGATGTTTTCGTCAAAGTCTTTTGTGTCGCGTATGGTTTTCAAAACGTCCGGGTGAAGATTGCGCAGCTGTTCAAGCAACTTTGCCTCAAACTCACGAACTTTCTCCAAAGGAATGGTATCAACCAATCCCGAGGTCGCGGCAAACAGCACGCAGACCTGTTCCTCCATAGGAAGCACGGAATACTGGTTTTGTTTCAGTATTTCCATTAGTCGAGAACCGTGCTCGATCTTCTTTCTGGTTGCCTCATCCAATTCCTGGCTGAATTGCACAAAGGCCGCCAGTTCCTGGAACTGGGCAAGTTCAAGCTTTAACTTTGAAGCCACTTTCTTCATGGCTTTGGTCTGCGCCGAAGAACCAACGCGGGAAACCGAAAGCCCAATGTTCACCGCGGGCCGCTGGCCCTTGGAGAACAAATCGGTTTCAAGATAGATCTGGCCGTCTGTGATGGAAATAACGTTGGTGGGGATGTAGGCAGAAATATCGCCGAGCTGAGTCTCCACAATGGGAAGCGCGGTCAAGGAACCTCCTCCCTTTGCCTTTGAAAGCTTTGCCGCTCTTTCTAAAAGTCTTGAGTGAAGGTAGAAAATGTCTCCAGGATACGCCTCTCTTCCGGGAGGCCTTCGCAAGAGCAAAGAAAGTTGACGCCATGCCCAGGCGTGCTTTGAAAGGTCGTCATACAGCACCAAAGCATCCTTTCCTTTGTCGCGGAAGTATTCTCCCATGGAGCATCCGGCAAAAGGAGCGATGAACCACAGGGGCGCGGGGTCTGACGCACCGGCAGCCACCACAGTAGTGTATTCCATGGCTCCTTTTTCCTCGAGTTCCTTTACTAACTGAGCCACTTTGGAAAGCTTTTGCCCAATTGCGACATACACACAGTACGGGCGCGTTTCCTTAGGCTCATTCAACTGATTTAAAATAGTGTCGAGAACCAGAGCTGTTTTCCCAACCTGCCTGTCTCCGATAATAAGTTCCCGCTGGCCTCTTCCAATGGGAATAGCGGCGTCAATAACCTTAATGCCGGTAGCTAAAGAGGTGTTCACCGATTCTCGGTCAATAACAGAAGGGGCTGGCCGCTCCAAGGGCAAAACCGGAACATTCCCATTCAAGGGCCCTTTTCCGTCAATGGGCTGGCCCAGAGGATTCACCACTCTTCCGAGTAATGCCTCACCTACTGGCAAAGAAAGCACCTTTTCTGTGCGCTTCACCACGTCACCCTCCTGAATACCCTCATCCCCTCCCAACACCACGGCTCCTACCGTGTACTCTTCCAAGTTCAACACAACGGCGCTCACCGAGCCCTGTTTGCTCTCAATATCAACCATTTCGGAAAACATGACCTGGGGAAGACCTTCTATCTGCACCACCCCGTCTCCCACGCTCACCACCCTTCCTATCTCCTCTTTTTTGGGGCCCAAGTCTTTGCCTTCCAATTCCTTTTTTAAAATATCGAGGATGAATTCTTTAGCCATGAAGTTGCTTTCGTAGTTTGGATAATGCTGCTTTCACTGTGTTATCAATAACATATTCCTTTCCCAAAAACACTGCCACTCCTCCCACTGCTTCCTTAACAACTTCTTCTTCGTATTGAAATCCTTTCTTCTGGAGCGAGCGCGAAAGCAGTGTTTTCACAGAACCCTGCAAGGGTTTTGCGACAACCACTTTCGCTACTTTTCCTTTGCGCTCCCGCCACAACTCCTTGAACTCCTGCAAAATGGCAGGAAGGTGGCGCAGCTCTCCCCTCTTTTTCACAAGGGTTTTGAAACGACTGACAACTTCCTGATACGATTTCTCAGGAGTTTTTTCCAACACTTCTTTCAATGCCGTTGCGAATACGCGCGATTTCATTACAATTCTTTCATCACTTCTTGTATCATGCGCTCCTCATCCGACTTTTTCAGCGAGCGCTGCAGAATCTTCTCAGCAAACAGCACTGCTCGTGCCCCTATCTCTTCTTTTGCCTCTGCTACCATGCTGGTTTTTTCCCGCTCCAGCCGCTCTTTCGCGGAAAGTAATATATTCTCTTCCCGGTTCTTGGCTTCTGCCAAAATCTTTGCGCCCGATTGCTGGGCCTGCACTTTCGCGCCGCTCACGAGCAACTCCGCTTCTTTTCTCGCCTGCTCCAGTTCCCGATGCCTAGCTTCCATGGTTCGCTGCAGTTCCCGCTCCGCTTTTTCCCGCATTTCAACGCCCTGCGCTATCCGCTGCTTTCTTTCCTCCAAAAACGCGATGAGTTTTTTAAACACGAAGCGATTGAGCAGGAACAAAACAAGCAAAAAGTTCACTGACTGCGCGAGCAGGAGTTTCCAGTTAATACCGAGTTTTTCGAATAGGTCCAGCATTCAGAAGAAAATCACACAAACTTAATGATGAGCGCTACGACAAGAGCGTAAATGGCAATGGCTTCGGCAAAGGCAATAGACAGGATCATTGCTGTCTGCACTTTGTTTGCGGCTTCAGGATTCCTTCCGATCGCTTCCATGCCTTTTCCTGCCAATATACCAATTGCCAGAGCAGGACCCAACGCTCCAACGGCGATGGCAAGCGCTGCTGCTAACGATTTAATTGCTTCTAATTCCATAATAGTTTTTAGTTTTTAGTTACTCTTAATGCTCGACCGTTTCCGTTGCTATTTTCAAAAAGATGAGTGTCAGCATGCTAAACACCAAGGCCTGTATGAATCCTACAAAGAATTCCAAAAGAAAGAAAGGAGAAGGGGCGAGTAATGGCACCAATGTCATGATGATTAAGAGCAGTACTTCTCCCGCGAACACGTTCCCGAACAACCTGAATGAGAATGATAATATTTTGGCAAATTCCGCGATGAATTCCAAGATGCCCACAAAGAATTGAATGGGGCCTTTGGTAAACACAAAGAATTTTGAGAGATGCCCAATCAACCCCAACTTTCGAATACCATACCACTGAATGGCGAACACGGAAATTAAGGCCAGGGCAAGCGTGGTGTTCAAATCGCTGTTCGCGGAACGAAACAAAGGAATCAGCACCTCTTCTCCGTGATGGACTTCTTGAATGCCAAAGGACCCGGTGCCTGGGAGCACTCCGATCCAGTTGTTAAACAGAATAAATAAGAAGAAAGAAGCTACCAAAGGAAAATACCTCTTTGCGGTTTCCCGGTCTCCCAGAATGCCTGTCATGAAGTCGAGAATGGTTTCCACCACGAACTCAACCGCGTTCTGCAGCTTTTGCGGAACAATTCTTAAAGAACGAACCGCGAAAAAACCGCCTCCTACCAAAAGGACAGCGGTTGTAACCGAAAGCACAAAGCTGTTAGTCACAGGAAATCTGAACAATGTCGCGATTATTTCTGGTTTCAATGAAATCTCCATATCCAAATCTAGTTAGCATACACCTACCAAGCATATTTGTAAAGACTGTGGAAAAATTGACAAAACGTAGGGTAATGGTATAAAGGAGTTATGGAACCTCCTGGAACGGCAATCCCGGGAGGAGCCTAGGAGCGCGGTGACAGGCTTGAGCGCCGTCCTCCGCTCTCCGCAACGGGACCGCGTTTCCAGAGATCCTCCTCTCTGATGTCGCGGTCCCAATTATTTTCTTAAAGAATTATGATTTGTTTCCGGCTGATAAGGCTTGAGATGAACCAGAGGAGTATCACTTCCCGTTTTCAAAAACCATTCTCTGATATCTTTTTCCAAACTATTCTGGTCGTATCCCAAACAAATGATATCGGGATTTATATCCTCAAGAACTTTGTAGCTTGATTGCTCTTCATCTCCCAGTACCGCGGAGTCAACCCCTTTTTCTTTTGAAACTAGGCCTCGCCTAGTTTCCTCTGAATGGCGGGGTTTTTTGTTCTTCCAACGCAAAGAGGCAGAATCCCTACCCACAATAACTATCAACTCGTCGCCATGTTCTTTTGCTTGTTTAAACAAAGAACGGTGCCCGTCATGCACCCCGTCAAAAATCCCAAACACCACTACTTTTTTCATACTCCGCCTTTACGCCACTTAACACCTTTCAACAAGGGTGCGTATAAGTCGTCTTTCGGGTCTATGGTAAGTTCTGTAAGCTCTTTTTTGTTTGGGTTTCTCTGCTGAAACTGAACGAATGGTACGTCTTCAATGACGGCAAGCGGAGTTTGTTCATTCCCCTCTCCCATTGCTAGTACCGCGGCAGTTGCCAAGGCATCTGCAACCGCGGATTTTGTCATTTTGAGTTTTCTCCCAAAGATATCAGGTTTATTAATGTAGTCGTTGAGCGCGGAAAAGCCGCTGTGCGCAAGAAACTGGCCTCGCTGACCGCGCAGCATAGGAGAACTGGTGGTGTCTGTAATAATCACCCCCACGTTTTTGAGTTTGTAGGTTTTCGTGAGAAACAGCCGGATTTCGTTTGCGCTCCTTTGGGAGTCTTGAGGCCAGAGAACCATGAATCCTTTTCCGTTCGACTCATCAATACCCGAAGTAAATCCAATACGGTTGTTCTTGATAGTAAGCACAACCTTGTACTTGGTTTTCAGAGGGTAGTAATACTGCGATTCCTCCGCGGCAAGCTGCTCTTTTCGCACCATGCCAAACGGCACAATCCTTCCCTCGCAAATGGCAACTATCTTTGAGGTTACCGCGACAATGCTTCGCTCTTTTAAGCGCGGAAGAAAGGTTTTGAGCACCGCAAAAATATCCATATCCTTGCCCGGCACGATTTTCTTAGTTCTCACTGCGGTTATTTTCATAGAGGGATTATAGTGCTATATTCCATATAACGCAATGACATTCTTCATCCCGGTTATCATCATTCTGGGCGTCATGATTTTTGCCTTGGGAGGTGACATGATAAAAGACTTACGCCTTGATTTTTCGATTCCAGACGTCAGTAAATACCTCACACCCCAGGCGCAAAATTCAGATGACAAAACCAAAAGCGCGTCAAGCTCTGGCACTTCCAAGGTTTTCACCGGAACCAAAATAGCTCCCCGCACACCTCCTCCTGCCCCCTCACCTCAGCCCGAGCAAACAAACCCCACGCTGTCTCCTTGGTTTGAAAAGATAACCATTTCAAGTTTTGCCAAGCCTTCGGGAGTAAAGCGGTTCCAGGCACGACTCCAAGTCAGCATCCCAAGCGGAACCTCGGTTTCTTTGACTGGCTGGCGGCTCAAAAGCAAGTTTCAGGGAGAGACCACGTTTGGTTTGGGAATAGAAAAATATCACCCTGCTTTGAATAATCGGCCAACCGAGAATATCACGCTTCAAAGGTATGACACTGTGTATGTTTCGGGCGAACCAAGCCCGATCGGCAGGGGCATACATTTCCGCACGAATTCGTGCTTCGGGTATCTGAGGCCATACTATCCTTCTTTACCCGGAACCTCCTCTTGCTCCCAAGACAGACCAACACTCCAAGAAGTAAGCAACCTCGCCCCTGCCTGCCAAGAGTTCATTTTGAATAAGATAAATTTCTCCTCCTGTACCATTCCTAATTTGGGCCCCGTAGCTACCAATACGGAATGCGTCGCATACATTAACAGTTCTACGAACGGATTCAACTACGTAGGCTGTTACGAAAAGAGAAAAAACGAATCTAATTTCTTATCGCGCGAGTGGTATATATATTCAGACACGCAGCTTGGCAATTCTCTTCACGATACCATCACCCTCTTTGACCAAAATGGTCTTATAGTGGATTCCTACATCTACTAGCCGTGCATGACCTCAATCACGTCTCCATCTTGCACCACGTATTCCTTTCCTTCTGTTCGAATCCATCCTTTGGCCGCGGCTTCACTCCACCCTCCTGCTTCCAGGAGTTTTTCCCATTGAATAGTTTCTGCCCGAATAAACTTTTCCTCAAAATCGCTGTGGATGACGCCAGCTGCTTTAGGAGCAGTCCAGCCCTTTTGAATGGTCCATGCCCTGCTTTCGTCTGGCCCGGTGGTGAAAAACGTAATGAGGTTGAGCACCTCATAGGCCTTGGTAATGAGTTCGGGAAGACGAGAAACGAACCCAAACTCATTCCTTTCTTCTTCCAAGAGCGATTGCATGTCAAGTTCATCTTGCAAGTTCGCCATGACAACCGCCCCACCCAAGCCCTTGATCTTATCCAAAAGCTCCTGGGAAACATCGCTCGGGTTGCAATTGAGTAAATAGACGACAGGCTTCTTGTTCAATTGTTGGTTCTCTGGCACTGCGCTTCCTTTTTCAGTAGTTTCCAAATCCTTTAACTGCAGTTCTGTTTGAATGGTGTCTATGTCACGCAAGGGGTCTACGCTTTGCTCCACATGCACAATATCCTTGTTCTCAAAGCACCGCACCACGTGCACAATGGCCGCAACCTCGCGAATGTTCGCCAAAAACTTGTTGCCTAATCCCTCTCCTTTATTTGCTCCTTTCACGAGGCCCGCGATATCTACAAATTCAACAATAGTTGGAATTACTTTTGCGGAGTTTGTGAGCTTTGCGAGCTTCTGCAATCGTTCATCAGGAACCTCAACCACACCCACATTCGGGTCTATGGTCGCGAACGGGTAGTTCGCGATATTCACTTCTTTTTTGGTGAGCGCCTGGAACAGGGTAGACTTCCCCACGTTCGGCAGCCCCACGATTCCGACGGATAAAGACATAGTTTGGTTATGCGATGAGCGTTCCCACGAAAGGTTTGCCATCAATTGCTTTTTTGAAGTTCGAGAGATTCGTTCCCTGAAGGATCTTTGCCTGAATGCGGAGCGATTCGGCAAGGCGTGTCGCAACCGGGTCAACAGGCGTGGATAGGCCAGGGCTCCACTTTTGTGGAATGATTTTCTTGTAGTCTCTCCATGAAATGGTTCTAATCGGCTTTGCGTCTCCGTTGGTGCGCGGGTCTTTGGTGTACACAAAAGGTGTATCCTTTGCGATGATAACGTCTTTTGCTCCAAACTTTTCGGCCAAGCGAACCGAGATGTAGTCAGTAGACCAGCCAGGCCGCCAGCCCGAAGCGAAGAACAATTTCTTGTTCGAAGCTTTCAATACCGCAACCTCTTCCTCGTTCGGGTCGTGGTCAATAACAACGGGATAGGCCTCTTTTTCAAATATAGTTCGAAGGAAATGCGCGTTCAACCGCGTTGCGTGAATACCAAGCCAATCCAAATCCCAATCCCTAATGCTCACTACCTTTGAAGCAACTTTCTGGTAGGCCCTGGCTGTTTTTCCTCCTCCAATGATAATGATAAACCGCTTACCGCTTTTCAGTTCTTTTGCGAGGAACGCGCGAAACTTCTTTAAAAAGGGAACGTCCATTCCTCCATCGTCTGAAATATGCGGGACTACGAGGGAACCTCCTAAGTGAATAACGATGTATCTCTGTTTCATCTTCTTTTGTACTTTGTGTATTTTGCGATAAACCTTTGCAAGCCCAGTGTTCTCAGCTCTTTATGCAAGCCATAATATCCGCACCACTCTTTTGAGCATATCCAACTTTCAGCAGGATGCAAGCAGTAAAAGATGTTGTTCTGAACGGCAGACAGAATCGAATGGATGGTTCCAAGAACCGCCTGCCTATCCAAAAACGGCCGCGCCACCTGGAAACGCACTATCTTCGGGTCTTTTTTTGACATCACGATATAGTCTTTGCTGATTCCCTTGGGAAGCTTCTTGGTCAACGACTGAAACCCCAACTGGTATATGGCCAGCTGCGCGTCGTTGCGAATATCCTGCATGTTCGGGCTCTTTCGCGTTGTCTTCATCTCGTGAATGACGTCTTTTGTGTCAGTAAGGTCAATATTCCCGATCAACCTAATACCTTTTTGCAAAGGGATGCTGAACGAAGCTTCTATAAGATTGGGCTTGATCTTGGGATTCATTTCTTTGAAATACACGTCAATCCCCTTCATGCCAAGCTCCAGCATTTCTCCCACATCTGCTTCCTTCTCTTTTAAAAGGTATTCCTTGGAAAGCAAATGCCTTGCTTCTTCCAGTTCCAAAGCATAATCCTCAAGAGCGCTTCTGAACACTTCTACAAAGAACTCCTTTGCTTCCTTTGCGTTCAATCCTTTTCCGTCTTTCTTTTTCTGGTCAAAATGATAGGCAAAGGTTTCATGCAGGGCGAATCCATGCTTCAGCACTTTTCTGGGAAGCCGCTGCATGCCTAGTTTATAGCGGAACAAATAATGTTCCGGGCAACGGATGTACGTCATCAACTGAGTAAAGCTCACGTGCTTCATATCCCCTGTATTCTAGTATGTTTCAACTTCCATGGCAAAAAAAGATGGCCCATAGAAGATGAGCCATCGAAAGACTACTAGGCAGCCGCGGGTTGAGCGGGAGTTGTTTCTGCGGGCTTGGAAGGTTTGGGTTTGATACTGATCTCAAACCCGCACTGGAGACATCCAAAGTAGTAGATTCTCTCTCGGAGATCCCAACCACGCTCTATGTCACCAAAGCATCTTGGGCAAGCCTTTAAGAACAACTCTGGGTACAACACGAGAAGTCCCCCCTTTCTCTTGTTTAGGGTATTTTACTATATGAAGGTTTTCTGTCAAACCCCATCTCCGAGTGTTCGACACTCAGTGTCGAACAGGTTATAATAATGTAGTATGAGAAAACTGCAATTTGAATTGGGAGGTTACTATCATATTTGCAATCGGAGTAACGGCAAACAGAAAATTTTCTTTGAACCCACAGACTACGCTCGTTTCTTGTTTTCGATCTTATTCTGCCAAGCAACGGTTCCATTTTTTAACGCGAGAAGGCAAACATCTTACTTTGTTCGACACTCGGTGTTTAACATTCCTAAAACGATTATTGAAGAAATACTCGCTCGCCGCAAAGTAGAGCTTAATTCGTTCGCTATCATGCCTAATCATTTTCATCTTCTCGTACAAGAAAAGCAAGCAGGAGGAGTTTCTGCTTACTTACAACGTATTCAAAATAGCTACGCGAAGTATTTTAATACGAAACATGAGCAAACTGGGCATCTCTTTCAGGGACCATTTCGTGCTGTATCCGTAAAAACCGACGAGCAACTTATGTACCTTTCTGCCTACATACATCGAAATCCGAGGGGTATACGAGAGTGGAAAGACAGGGAGTTGAAGTATCCATGGTCGAGTTATCAAGATTGTGCCCAGCAAAACCGATGGGGAAAACTTCTCCGGCCGGGAATTTTTCTCGACCAATTTTCTGAACCAGAATCGTATAAAAACTTCGTTGAAACGAGCACCGCAAAACTTAAAAATAACTCACCGATACAAAACCTGCTCCTCGAATAAAATGCCATACTCTTCATGTTCGTCATGTTCGACACTCGGTGTCGAACAACCCGCCCATAAAAAAGTCGGCAGACTTGGTCTACCGACAGCAGCCAGCAGAGAGGTGTCTACGCACACGCCTCGTCCACTGACGCTTTCACCTTTCGAAACATCTCGAGGGGAAGCGGGGGCAGATCAACTCTCAGCTTGCCTTGACCCTGCGGTTCCCGGTACGCCCGGTTGTTGCGGATATGGAGCGTTACGCGGATAGTGCTCGTGACCAGATAGCGAAAGGTGTCAAACCTTATCGCGCCAATGGCTAGGAGCCGTATCGACGAACAAAGAACCTGCAAAAGCCATTTTACTGTCTTCCAATCCACTGGCTTCCTCCTCTTACTAGGATACACCCATCGTGGGAGTTTCTGGTAATTCCCATTCCATATGTACCTCACGTGTCCTTCTTTGTAAAGGGTTGGAGCGCATCCTGCACTGCTTTGCGATATGTGCAGAAATCGCACTCGCTGGAAGCTGGAGGAAGTTTATCTGACATCAAGCATGCTTTTGCCTTTATGAGGGCATCCTCTATCCAGGAGTAATTTCCTTCATAAGGAATGATTTTGACATCAAACTCAAGTTTCCTATCAAATGCCTGGCGGTCTGTTTTTCCGTTCACATACACAAAGTAGCCAATGGGAGATACCTTAAAACCATTTTGCGCAAAAAGCCATTGGTATACCTCAAGCTGGCGCTTGTATCCGCCCTGCCATTCGGCGTCAATACTGACTTCCCCGTTCTTTGCGGTTGCCTTGTAATCAACCACATGGAGCTCTCCCTTGGAGTTCTGCCATACATCGTCAATGCCTCCACGCACCATGAGATTGGTAGGCGCATGAAGTGCTCTCACTCCTCTTCTCATGGCGTCCCGCCATTCTTCGATCTTCTCATGCTCAAAAGGCACCGCATCAATGCCGTATGATTCAAATAGTGGGTGCGCCGAGTGATTAGCCCGGTGCACGTCAAACTCTTTTTTCAAAAGGGTGTCTACCGCGGCGTTCAGACTGAAAGGGTAGCCTGGCGGCTGGCCGACTCCCAAGCGCAGGTCAATGTAAAAACAGCGGGGGCAGTTGACGAATAAATCGAGCTTCGTGCGCGAGAGCACGAACGGTTCTGCTGATTTTGGGTCAAAGAGATTCCTTGACCGTTTTCCTCCGTAATATTTGCTCATGTCATTCTGTTTTTTGGAACCGCAGGGCAATACTCCTTTCTCTCGGGCCTCCCAACTCCACCAAGATGATCTTCTGCCATGCTCCAAGTACAAGCTCTCCTTTTTCCACGGGCACGCACAAGGAAGGTCCGATTAAAGAAGAAAGGATGTGGTACTTCACGTGCTCAGGATGGTGCTCGTGCCGGTAATTGAGATTAGGTACCATTACCTCAAAAGCATCCAGCATATCCAAGTCGGTTCCGGGGTCGAGATCCGCGGTAGTGAGCGCTGCAGACGTGTGCGTCAGAAACAAATGGCACACACCCTCTTTAAAACTTTGCTCAGTAACCGCCTTCTGAACATCTTTGGTGATGTCCACAATTTCCTTCTCCGCTTTGGTACGAAACACCAATTCCTTCATTTTGGTATACACGCATTATGCACCACATCAAGGGCTTGAGCAATGTCTACCGTTTCTACAATCCTTTTTTTGCCTTAATGACCTTCGCCGCGCGTTCTTGCACAAGCTCTTGCAAAGCCGGATTCTTTTCGATTTCCTCAACCATAGCTCGGTAAAACTCGGAAACCACATGAGCTTCGGGGTATCCAGCCGCTATCATGACGTCAACTCCGGCCTCCAAGGCATTTGTGCTTATCTCTTCATACGAAAACTCACGCAAGAACGCCAAGCTCACGATATCGTCAGACATGACAAGGACATTGCGTCCCAACCTCTCCTTTGTCAAAGCAATCCCTTTTGAAGAAAAAGGAAACACGTTCTCTCTATCAAAATCTTCATACTTTACATGGGAAACCATAACAAAGGGAAACAAATGCTTGGAAAAGAGATCCTCGAACACGAACGTATCGGGAAAAGAACTCACCGAAGGCACAATAGTCACTTCGGGATTGAATCGCACCCCATCATATCCCGGAAAGTGTTTGGGAACGGAAACTACGCCTTCTTGCTCGTGCCCCGCAATCAATGCTTCTGCCAAAGAGACGAGCAATTCTTTGCCTTTTTGGAACGTGCGGTTATACAAGAAGTCGCGCGGATTGTTGCTGTCCAGCACCGGCGCCAGGTTCATATTCACTCCCAATTCCCTCAAATCCTTTGCACGCTCCTGCCCCACTTGGAATGCATGTTCAGTATCACGAATGGAAGATTGCGGCGTGCGCTCCACGAACGGAACCCTTGAAACAATGCCGCCTTCTTGGTCTACCGCAACAAACAAAGGAAGCCCTGTTTTTTCCAAAGAAAGCGCTTGCAGGTCTTCCACAAGCCTTGCAACCTGGGCTTTTGTTTCGATATTCCTTGAAAGAAGCAGTACGCCTCCTGGCTTGATTTCTTCCATCAAAGAAACTAGCCCTGGAGTCACCTCTGTTCCCTCAAAACCAATAAGAAACAATTGGCCCAAGCTTTCTTCCCACGAAAGCGAGACTCCTAGCTCTTCCTGCGTGGTTTCAGGAGAAAAGAAAATAAAAAGGCCGCCCGCGGCCACTCCTATAGTAAGAAGAAAAATAGCAAGCCTCATACTTGCTCTATCTTTGCCGCGAGAATGAAGTCATTTTCTGAAAGACCGCCAATGGAATGGGTAGATAATTCAATGGTAACTCGATTGTAATTGATAGTAATATCCGGGTGATGGCCTTCGTTTTCCGCGATCTCCGCCACTTTGTTCACGAACACCATTGCCTCTTTGAAATCCTTGAACTTGAACTGTTTTTTGATTTTATGAAACGCAACAACTTCCCATTCTGTTTTCAGTTGGGTTAAGTAGTCATTGATCTGCGCCGCGGTAAAGGGTTGCACCCCTCCCTCGCACGGCACGCACTTTTTATCTGTTAAGGCCATAAATTCGCTGCTTTGGGATATATCTTGGTTAAGGAATGGTCTTCGCACTTGTGCTTTCGAGCAGGGCACACCCCTCTTCCATAATCGATCAGGCGATACGTAAAGTCAAACCATTCTTTTTTGGGAAGCAGTTTCATTAAATCCTGTTCAATTTTCACTGGATCTTTATGAACAGTTAACCCAAGTTTTTGCGAAAGCCGCATCACGTGCGTATCAACCGCAATTCCTTCGACAATTCCGTACGCGTTCCCCAAAACAACGTTGGCGGTTTTCCTCGCGACTCCTGGAAGCGCGTCTATTTCCTCCATAGTTCTGGGAACCTTTCCTTTGTATTTTTCCTTGATTACTTTTCCTGCAGCCAAAATATTTTTTGCCTTGTTGTGAAAAAACCCACACTGCTTAATATCCTGCTCAAAATCTTGTGGCTTTGCATTAAGATAGCCATCCAATGTGCGATACTTCTTAAAAAGCTCGACAGTCACTTCATTCACCTTTTTATCTGTGCACTGCGCGGATAATATGACCGCGACAAGCAACTCCCAATTATTGCCATACTTCAGTACAATCTTCGCTTTCGGAAAAAGCTTCTTGAGCTCTGTTACTATCTTTCCCGCGCGCTTTCTACGCGCTTCGAATGTGTCTGTCATGTTTGAATTGTAGCATGGAAATAAAAAGGGCCCTCCCCTGGAAGCTGGCGGCATTCCAGGAGAGGGCTTGGCGAGGAGGGTGGGGGTAGACTACTTCACGCACAGTCGCTCGGATTACCTTCTCAAAAACTTGAGGAGGTTGCCCGCGGCGTCAATCAGAGAACTTCCTTCGGGCGCCGGTTGGAACATGCAGCTGCTGCCAGTCCAGCTGCCGCCTTGTTTCGCACATTCTCTTGCTCCGAAGTCACATCTTGCTCCATCCCACATGCCACCTTGTTTCATACATTCTTCGGAACTTTGATCCGCATTTTCTATTGGCAAGGACTCTGGGGGTTTTGTTTGGTATTCGGGTCCGCCGCCGGGAGGCGCAACTCCATAACACTCTTCTGGATTGGCTTGGCAATAAGCTTGGCACTCTTCTGCCGTACTGCAGCCGCCGGGACCGCGATATTGCTCTATTGGAAATTGTGACTCGGATCCTTCAGGAGGTCCGCACGGAGGAAATTCGCATTGTATTCCGGGAAATTGCCCTTCTGGAAAATTGCAGGTCTTGCCGTCCCAACTGCCTCCTTGATTAACACACTCTTTGGCTCCAAAATCACATCTTGAACCGTCCCAGTTGCCGCCATGCGTGGCGCACTCCTCGGCAGTGCCGGGACCTTGCTGTCTTTGCCCTGGCCCAGGCAAGAATTCCTCAAAGCATCCTTTCATCTGTTCTCCCAATTGAGGGTTGGGTAAAAACGTTCCCGCCTCGATCTTGTCCAACACCTCCTGGCCAATCTTTTCTTTTAAGCATTGGGCAACCTCTGGAGGAGCACTTGATATACCTTCTTTGAATTTCCCCACTCCTTCACGAATGTTTTGCAGCTCTCCTTCAGGGATCAGCCCTTGTTCCTGTGCAAATGCAAAACATGTTTCCTGGTTGGCCGCTTCGTTGCAAAAGGCCTCGCACTCTTGTTGCCCCGTACACCCTCCGGGGCCCTTGCCGCCGGTCTTGCGGAACGTTTCTGCCTGTTCCAGGGTCATGAAGCCTGCCTCCACGAAAAAGGTAGTGCACTCCTGTGCGTTTTCCTCTTGTGCGCAGTATGCTTCGCACTTTTCCCTGCCCCCTCTACAGCCCTCTGGCATCTTGCCCTCTTTCATCAAAGGAATCATGCGCCTCACCTGCTCTGCTTCCTCTGGAGGAATGAATCCTGCCGCAATGCCGAAATTCACGCACTCTTCCATGTTGCCAGGATCCTCACAGTACGCTTGGCACTCATTCTTGCCTTTGCAATCACCGGGAAACGCGACGCCCGCATCCAATGCCTTGAGCACCTGTTTTGCCTCCTTCAATTCTTCCGGGTTCATGAATCCCGCCTTCTCGGCAAACTCAACGCACTCTTTCATATGGGAGGTATCTGAACAGTATGATTCACATGCATCCTTGTTCGTACATCCTCCTGGAAGCTGCGCTCCTTGGCGCAACGCAGAAGCCACTTTCTTTGCTTCTTCCAAGTCGTGTCCTTCCATGAATCCGTGGGTTTCAGCAAAGGAAAGACACTCTTCGATATGTGAAATGTCAGAACAATAGGCCTCGCATGCCCGTTCAGAACCACACCCTCCAGGACCCTTTGCCCCGATCTCCTGGAACTTCTTTGCCTTGGCAATTTCTTCTAAAGAAAGAATGCTGTATTTCTCCGCGAAAGCAACACATTGGGTAACATTCACAGAGTCATCGCAATACGCGCGGCACTCCTGCTCGCTCTGGCAATTTCCCAATTCCGCTACGGGAAAAACAATGTCATTTTTAGTTAAAGCAAAAACGCTTCCCGCAACGGCCAAAACAACCAAAAAGAAAAGGAAAGCGAATGATTGAATGAAAGAAAATTTGGAATTTGTCATTTGAAATTTGTTATTCCCCGAAGGGGTTTTCATACCCTCCTTCAAAGGGATTGGTTCCTTGCAAAGGATTTGCCTGAACCTTTTCAAACGGGTTGGTGTCTGGAACCGCGCTACCGGGGTTCCCTGTTTTGTCATACAAGTCGCCTCCCAGCCCCTGCTCTTTCTCCAAGGGGGTCACGGTTGCCGCTTGCTTCTGGAACACGAGAAAATAATACAACGCTCCGGCCACAACAACTGCGGCAAGAACGCCAATACCAATAAGAGTATTTTTACTCATTCAGTTATTGTACCTATAATCAGGTAAGCAGCACAAATAAAGTTTTCCACACCCCTAAAGATATATTTGACATCATACTAGACTAGGGGTATCGTGGGGCCAGTTCTGCCAGAAAAAGTACACCCGTATCGAAGTATAGGGAGTAGAAAGTGAAAGTACTAGTG
>MHTR01000018.1 GCA_001823155.1 Candidatus Wildermuthbacteria bacterium RIFCSPHIGHO2_01_FULL_48_25 | reverse complement strand
CAGCGTCTTTATATTTTCCTGAACTTAACTGCACGTAAGCGTTTCCGTCTTTCTGATTTTTTCCTACGTTATCGAGATAGGATGACGTAACACCAATACTTCCAACATCAGAATTTCTTGAAGCAAAGATTTGTGTAGCTCCGGTTGATGCCCAGTAAGCCGCAGACAGACCGCTTTGTCTGATAACAACCACCGTTGGCTTTGTGCTTTGTTTGAGAGCGTCAGCTATTTCCTCGCCAGCTACAGGATACCCACCACTCGAATCAACTTCCATCATAATGGCCTTGATCGTGTCGTCCTGATCAGCACCTCGAATCGTGGAGACAATATCTTCGCTTCCTACAGCATCGCCATACTGTGCCTGATATTCTTCCGGATCATCAGCACTGCCTTGCGTTGGTATGTAGGTCGCCAACATCCCGTGCAAATTTATACCAACAACATTGCAATATGAATCGCCAGAATCCGAAAAGGTTTCCGTCTCGCCCTTGAGTCCGTCATATATCGCTTGGCTCGCAATACTGAGTACAAAGAAAAGAACTAAAATGCCGAGAGTATAAAAAGCACGTTGGTGATTTCGATAAAAATTAAGTATTTTTGTATTCATGGTGTTTTATAACTCTTCGGCAATTTCTGCCGCTTCATCTTCGTCTAAACCCTCTTCGTCCATAACCTCTTTAATTTTTTCAGCACTGTCCATATCGACTCCCTGATTTTGAGCAATCTCTGCAATCTCTATTATTTCCTCTGGGTCTTTATCATCCATAATATTTTATATGTTACCTTTTAATTTTCTGGTCTCGTAATAAGCACAGTAATCGCACTCCGGCTTGCTTGCCGGTGGCACATCAGCATTGAGACACTTATGAGCATCCAGGAGTGCCTGTTCCACCCACGAATCATCACCGGTGTACGGGATCAGTGTGATATCGAAATCAAGCTTTGCATCAAAGGCCTTACGATCTGACTTGCCGTTGCAGTAGACGAAGTAGCCGGTGCTGGAAACTTTCAATCCGTTTTTACGAAGCAACCACTGGTACACCTCCATCTGTCGTTTGTAGCCTTTCTGCCATTCTTTATTAAGCTCGGTGATGTCTTCGGCTTTTGAAGTTGCCTTGTAGTCGACAACGATATATTCGCCATCCGGAGTCTGCCAAAGATCGTCAATTGCTCCGAAAACCAAAAAGTTTGTCGCTGAATGCAGATGCTGAATGCCGGTGAAATTGTGTCGCCATTTTTCCAATTGCTCGTGTGGAATCGGTCGTGCATCGACTCCGTATTTTTCTATAAGAGGATGCTTCGTACCGTTAGCACGGTGAATATCGAACTCGGCTTTTAAGAGATGGTCTACCGCCGAGTTTAGAGCGAACGGAAATCCGGGAGGACGACCGACACCGAGCTTGCGATCGTAGTAGAAACATCGAGGACACTCCAAAGAAAGATCAATCTTTGATCGTGATAGCTTGAACGGGTCCGACGATGCCGGATCGTATAAACCTTTTACTCGTTGTGCCGTGTAGTATTCAGACATAATTAAAAGCGATACGTTGTTGTTTTAGATACAATCGTATTTTTTGCAAACTTTTCAAGAATCGCCGAGCTTGGATGATTGGCAAGAGACACGAGCTTATTGGCAAGTGCGACTGGGAAAAGCGAATTATCGTACATATCACAGCGCAACTTTTGTATGTTGTTCAAGATCACATCCAGATTGTGAAAATCGCTTTTCTTGGGAGCCAAAACAACATCGGCATTTTTGGTCGGTATTGTTACGACGTAGATTTTCTCATCCATTGATTTGAAAATCATCTTGCCACTGTAATAGGAACTTCGAGCGTATGGTGCAGTGTTGTCGACCTTACCGGGCAAAATATATTTATAAATGTAAGCGTTATCCAAAAGTAGAATAGTTCCTGGCTTCAGTTTTTTTCCAATCTCATCTGCATGCTCCACGAAGGGGCCGCTTTTCTCTAAGCCAGCCAAAAAGAGATTATGCTTTTCTGAAAGAAAGTTGGTCAAATGACGCAAGGGCTTCTGCATGTTGGCTGTCTGGCCAAAGAATGCAAGAGGTCCGTCTTTTATAAAAAGAGTTTCGCCGAGGATCGAGGGTTTCGTTTCTAAAATCGCCTTGATCAGGTAAACGATAATAATCTGCTCGATCAGTACGGTGACGTAGCCTAAAACACCACCAGCACCAAGCTCGTCATCAATAGCCTCATGCAACCTGAAAACATCCGTGATGTATATTTCCTCTTTGCAGTGAGGACACTGGAAAGTAAAGTCGCCCTTTTTTGTTTTTGATCCGAGAGAAACATCTCCGCCACCGCAACCCGGACAGGTAGAAAGTTTGTATTCATCGATTGGAGCATCAAACTCTTGAAAGATGAGCCAACGTAATGTCTCTGCAAATGTCTCACCGCTCGATCCTTTCATAAAGAAATCAAACAGCGATTTGCGGAACGATTCTTTGAAAGACGTCGCTTCTTTTAAGAGGATATTCTTTGTGGGTAAGGCCAGTTTGTACCTTTCAATCGTGTTGAGTTTAGCCATATCCGCCGGATCAATGAATGCCTTTTTTGATATAGCCTCAAGGTCTTCGGTCTTGAAAAACAATGCACCAAACTGAAAGAATGTGAGCGTAGAGGACGGGAAGTCTTTCCTTACGAACACTTCAGATCGACCACCGTCAACAGCGACAATGTGCTTTATAGGGTTGTTTTCCAATGCATCCAAGCTGAACTGGAGGTTTGCTGGCACGTCAACATCGTCCGCCATTTTTGGCAGATTGCATTTATCCAGAAATTCAGAAACCTCCGGATCTCGAATAATGTATCCGTGGGAAGTTTTGCTGGCGTATTCATTCGGTCTTCGACCGTTTTTGCTTGTGTAGGACATACGTTATTTTTTTGCACTGAATCTGTCGATCTGAACAGGCACGACAAAAGGATTCGAGTATGTTTTCATTCTCACAAATCCCTTGTCTTTGGCCGGACTGAATCGGGTCAAGCCTGTCGTAAAGTCGGTGAAGTCGTAGTACTTCCTCAATTCCTTTAGCTCATCCTCATTATTGAGATGAGCGATAAACCAGTTCTGTGTGTTTTTTAGGATGTTAGAACTAATAGAACTTACTTCCTGAGTTGCATAGATCAATCCCAAGTTCAACTTCGCACCCTCCTTTGCCAGACGGTTATAGATTTGCTTCAGGTCTTTGCTGTCGGCTTTAGGAAAGAGGTTGTGCGCCTCCTCAAAGTAGAACTGGATAAAGTTATTAGCTTTCAAGGCCGTGAAATTTCTCATCGCATCCTCAAAAATCTTCACACAGATTCTATCTGAGAATAGCTCCTGTACTTTTGGATCTCCTTGCGAGAGGTCTACGATGACGATCTTTCCGGCACGCAATGTTTCAATGATGTCGGTGTCGAACGGCTTATCAACTGTCTCGGTGTGGAGGTTCGTGATGTCACGCAACTTAATATAGCCGCTTACATTTGCCGCTCCGCCCGGGGTCTTCTTTCTTGTGAGAAAAACAAGTAACGCCTTTAGATCTTCGTCAGCCCACTCATGCCCTTTTTCGTTCTTGTACTTGGTGAAATAGGGATCATTGTATTTGTCCCAAATGGTAGTGAACCAGTTGGACGCCTCTTCAAGAGTTACTCCGGCAGATGGATCGAGAGTCCCGTCTTCTTTTACCATTTTGTTCAAGTCTTTATTGCCACTGAATTTAATCTTGAAACCAGTCGGAGCTTTGAAACCTGCCTTATGTAGACAACAGAAATATGCCGCCTTTTTGCGTTCAAAGCGAGTCGTAGCACTTGCATCGGACTTATCCGTTGGCTCGGCAAAGTCGATTGCTCGGAAACTTGCCACATAGTCGCCAGTCTCTTCGTTCAAGGAAGATGTTGCGAGAGCGAATCCGGAATAGAGGTCATTGTAAAAATTGACTTTCATAACCTTGAATCCCTCCTTTGGCATTACGCTGTATCTGATCACATCGTCCTTGAACATATCAAAGATCGCCGTGCCTTCGTCCTGCAAGTTTGGATTCGCGTACTCGCCGTTGATGTCAAAGATGATTTGACCGACCTGATCTTTTGTCAGACCCGTTTTAGTGAATGGATCGAGGCTTGCATCCTTAGCACCAGTTTCTTTTTTAGCTTTCTGGCTGATCTCGACGGTCGCTTCAATGATCTTCTTTACGGTATTTGATTTTCCGGTACGGGTCATACCGAATAGAGCCGTTCTCTTGCCGATGAAATCCTTAGGGCTGATGTAGACAGGTACTTTTTCGGCACTATCCTGAAAGCGCAAGCTTGAGCTGTATCTGACCGTGCCGATCTTTACGTCACTTACTCCACCAGCGACTTCGTTCAAATCCTTGTAGTTCACGATTTGCTCGAGGACTTTTCCTGACGGTTTATAGACTGTGTAGTTGTGGGCACTGTAGAAGTTTTCGAGGTCTGCTCCGAAAATTATGCTTCCATCCTTATCCTTGTAGAAAGTCCCGAGGATACGACACTCCAATCCAGAGAAGCTGAAGTGGTAGCGTGTGAAATCATCGAGCTTGTTGCCTTTGCCAGCTGTCTGGAGGTTGTCCTTGTAATACTCGATCATCGAGCTCGTCACATCGTTATCCGTAGGCAAACCCTTAGGTCCAAGTGCTCGCAAGAGCAGGGCTTCGGAAACGCCATCTTCATTTTCATAAAAGGCCATTAAGAATGTTCCCTGTGGTATTCCGCCGACTTTCATTTTCCAAGCGTCCGGAACGAGGACACAGGCCTTTTCGTAATCCAAGTAGAAAGGTCGCCCAATAAGAGCACCTTCCTCTTTTGCCGCAGTGAGGATGTCGACGGAAGCTAGATTTTTGATGACTGATTTTGTGCTCATATTTTTTTAATAGTTAATTTCTTGGTAAGTTTCGGCTCTTTGAATCTGATAATCGACTGTTTCCCGTAATCCTTGTCGATCTCTACCGCCAGCCATTTTCTTTTTAATTTTTCTGCACAGTAGCCGGTGGTGTTTGTCCCGGCAAAGGGGTCAAAGACTATGTCGCCGGGTTCAGTCAAGAATTGTATAAAAAAGTTTGCAAGTGACGTCGGCATTCGTGCTGGATGTATCGGTATATTCTTTTCACGGCATTGTGTTGAGAAAAAATCATTAGAATTTGTATTGGCAAAACTAAACATGTTCGTTGGGAGTCGCAAGTCCCTCTCTTCATCCATCTGTTCCATCTCGAGGACGTTATGCATGATGCTCCCTTTGTTATCCGTAAGAAAACCTTTCTCGCTGATGCTGTGTTGTGATGGCCTCATGCCGGAGTTATAACTTTTACGCTTGAGAAGCTGAAGCATACTCTTGCTGTAGGGTCTAAGAACCCGACGATTATCCGCTTTGGGAAAGTCCGACTTAGCCATCCACCAGACATGCGTATAGCTGTCGATCGTGCGGATTCGATTGACAGTGACCCATTGAGCTGGTGACGGTAGGCGTGAGGGGTTATAGCAAATAAACTCCTGACACAAACGTAAGTCCGCCTTCGGGTTACTCACGAAAGCCATCAGAGACTCGAGCGATAGAAGTGCTTGCACTGGCCGCTTTGGCTCCCATGCGTTACCCATTTCAACCACGATAGAGCCATCTTTCTTCAAAAGCTTAGCAAAGAGCGGAGCGAGATCAGACAACCACTTTTTATACTCCGCTCCGAGCTTGTTGCCGTACTTCTTTTTTGCATTCAAAGGAAAGGGCGGTGAGAACAAGATCAACTGAACTTTATTCTTGTATTGATCAAGCTCTCCCTTTTTAATTAGCTGTTGGGAGTCTCCCAAGACGTACTGACCTAAGTTGGTTTTGTATAAATAATTTTTCATAGATTTATTTATTCCATCCACGGACAACCTCACCGAAGTTGCGTGGCTTTTGCTGTTGGGCTTCCCAGTCTTCCTGTTTGATATAGAGCATGCCGTATTTCATATCCTTCTGGTTCTCGTTCACATCGACACACCACTGGCCAAGACGCTTGATTTTCTCAATGTCGTCCAAGTCCTCTCGACCCTTTGTTTCAATAACCCAATACTCCTTCGGCGAAACCTTCACGATGAAGTCCGGATAGTAGTCGGAAATACTTCCGTCAGCATTGCGGTAGTCGATCTTAAAGTGAACGGCGAAGTAGTTTTTTGCATATGAGATGATGTCCTCGCAACCCTCAAGGAAGCTGGCGAACTCCAACTCAAAATGACTGTCAGCGATAATCTTATTGAACACACTCTTCTTCGGAACGATATAACCCTGATCTTTTACCACGAATGGACGGCTCTTGCTGATTTTGATGTAGTCTCTGATCTCGGCCTCGCCCTTATCCAAAACCGTAAGAGCATTGATCTCTTTTTTGAATGACTCGATGACTGTACGGGATGCTTCAATCTCGGAGAGATTACGGAGCGAATTGAGATTCTCTAGCTCGATCGGTTTGGTAAAGAGATGATCCTGAATAAACTCTTTTACGTGTCCATAGAGAATGTCGTATCCAGATACTAACCGAAGCTCCTTCATGATTACTTGCGTGAAGTAACCGATGACGCTCTGGTAGTTCGGGATGAAATTACTATCAAGCTCTGTCTTATGAGTGATATCACCACTCGTGATGTCACGAAAGACAATCTCTCGTTTCTCTTCCTCAGTGAATTCCTTAAGGGTAACTTTCTTATGACCAAATTTTGCAACATCCATCTCTGAAAGATTTTTATATTCACGATAAATACGAGGAGTGAGAACAGGGATCTCGATCTCCATCTTCTCAATATCTTTTTTCATGTTCTCCCGATCGATCTCAACGACGAGTGGAGCTTTAGGTCCCGTTCCTTCTCCCATCTTGCGATGCTCGAGCTCAACTCCCTCGCTCTTGATAGATTCCACGAAGTCCATGAAAGCGTCCGTACCGACAACGCTGACCATTTCTGCTAAGTCTGGATCACGATACATGCGACGCAAACCACGACCGAGGGTTTGCTCTGGGAGAATGTTGCTCTTGGAGCTATAAGCGCGCAGACCAACGATCGTGGTGACGTTACGAACATCCCAGCCTTCCTTAAGCATCAACACGGACACTATGACCTTGTACTGACTATCAAGCCGGTCGATAGAGTTGGCATCATGGCGCAATTGCTTAAGTTCCTCCTCTTTTTTACCCGTTACACTTTCCGAGATTTCTCCATTATCTTTGGTATGAATGACAAGTACAGCATCTTTGAGATCGGGGTAGGTGCTTTCAAGATATGTTGCCACCTCGTCGCAGTTTTTGGTGTCGTCGGTCATGATAAAGAGCACTGATTTTTTGTTCAGCTTCATGTGTTCCTCGTATACCTTTTTCCATTCCAAGTAACCAAGATGAATATAGTCCTTGTACTTCTCGGTGTAGTTTGAAGTTTTGTGCTCCTGCAGTTTTGCTCGGCTGGCAGAGTCCGGAAGCACCGGATGCTTAACTACATTCTGGTGAATTGCCTCTACTAGCGGATAGTCAGAAACGGTTTGAACGAAAATAGAACCATTGTTGTGCTTCGGGGTAGCTGTTACATCAATCTGCAGGGAGAGTTGGCCGCCTTTCATTTTGAGCCGATTATGGATGTCCTCAATGGCTTTGAACCATGCTAGACGTGGGTCATGGATGTGATGTGCTTCGTCGTTCAGAACAATAAGTTCATCAATGTTGCGAACAATGTCACCGACATCGAGCTTTGATTCATTTGTAGCACCAGCCGGTTTTGTTCCAAGAAAATAACCTGCGGTGTCGGCGTCTTCAAAGCTGGCCGCCTCCAAGGCACCTTCATAAACACGATGAATGTTTGTCAGAAAGATATTACCGGTTTTTCTTACGGTCCCGATCTCATCCTGAATATGGAGAGTCATTTGAAAATCACTCCTCCAATCCTGACCCTGATATCCATTATCCGGAAGTACGGGATCTTCAAAGAAAATCTTGAGACCGTCGAAGTCAGTACGAATGCGATCAAGAACGATAATGTTAGGAGTAATTAATAAGAAATTACGAGCGAGATGGGAGTCTTTCTCATAGAGTTTGTGAAAATAACTCCATGCCAAAATAAGACTCAAGACTTTCGTTTTACCAGAGCCGGTTGCCATCTTGATGACGTACCGAGTCCAAGTCTCGTCGAACATGCTCGGTGATACCGCACCGGAAACATCGAATCTGATGAGGTCATATTTATCCCGAGCCTGAGCAACCTCATAAAGCCAGATGATTGTTTCTACTGCCTCACGTTGAGCAAAATAATACTGAAAAAGAAATGTCTCTCCGGTAGGTGTTTGCATCGGGTGGTCAGTAAAAAACCACCATTTCAAGAGCGCACGACTTGTATCACTTGCACCCTCATAGTTAGACTCACGCCAGTCACGGACTTTTTTGCGGAGTTCAGCAACGAGAGGGGGGAGCAATTTTTCATACCCTTTATCTCGCAAATTTTCATCTGCCGGAAACCACCGGATTGCCGGATCGAGAATGTCGTATGGAGATTTTGGAAAGTTTTGATGTAGTGCCATAAATTTATACTTT
>MHTR01000017.1:784-5614 GCA_001823155.1 Candidatus Wildermuthbacteria bacterium RIFCSPHIGHO2_01_FULL_48_25 | reverse complement strand
CCGTATACTACATACTGTATACCCGCGTCCATCACCTCCACTCCTTGTCCTGCCTCACGAGCAACTCCGAGGCCTTGTGCGGATGCGCCATAATTTCCTCAACCGCCCGTTCCATCCGAAGACCTTGGGATCCTTTGACTAAAATAATGTCGCCCTCTTTAATTATATTTTGAAGATACAGACCGGCCTCGCGGGACTCATCGAACTGCAAGATTTTCTCCTCGTTCAATCCCCCGCCCAACGCCCCCTCTGCAATCTGCCGGCCGCGCAACCCAACCGTAATAAGCATTGAGCAAAACGACGCCGCTTTTACCCCAACCTGTTTATGCTCCGCGGCTGAATATTTACCGAGCTCAAGCATGTCTCCAAGAACCACGATCTTGCGACCGTTCCCGGGAATCGAAGCCATGGCATCAAGACCCTCGTTCACGGCTACCGGAGAGGCGTTATATGAATCGTCAATGATAATACTGTCCTTTATGCCTTCGATAAGTTTCATTCTGCCGTTCTGCGGTTCGTAATCCCTTAACGCCTCGATGATTTTTACCGGATTAAACCCCAAAGCGATGCCCACTGCCACCGCGCCAAGCGCCGCGTATGCGTGTTGAATCCCAACGACGCCATCAATGGAAATCGGCAAACTGCTGTCACCATAAGCCAACCTAAAACTCACGCCTATCGGCTTTTCAAAAGCCCTCCCTTTTTCCGTTCTGATGCGAAATGAGCCGGCGCAAATGTCCGCGCCCTTTGAAAATCCGTACGTAACAACTCGACCGCGATAACCGCCGGCAATTTTCATTATTTCCTCATCGTCGAAGTTCGCCACTAAAATTCCGTCGTCTTTCAAAGTTTTCAGAATTTGCTCCTTTTCTTCAAAAACTTTCTCCGGCGATCCAAAATATTCGACATGGACCGGCACCTTGGCCAGACGCGTCAAAACCGCCACATCGGCAAACAGCCACTGCGAAATTTTTTCGATATCACCCGGCCGATCCGCGCCGACCTCCAAAGCCAGCCAATGGGGATATTCGTGCGGCAAAAGCCAAACCGAAAGTCCGTGAAAAAGATTCCGAAGCCACAAAACAGGATCGCTCCATCCGCTTGACGCCCCTAAAATGGTCAGAGGGACTCCGATCTCGCTGTTGTAACTCTTATAACTTTTTCTGGCGTAACCAAAATTTTTCAGAACGGCATAGATTGCATCTTTAGAAGACGTCTTGCCGACATTACCCGTCACCACCACCACGCGCGGCTTATACTTGCGCAGAATAAGCTTCGCTTCGAGCTGTAAAATCGGAATTATTATTTTTTTCAGAAGCGTCTTCATCCCTCGTAAGTTTTTATATTTGAACTCATCACCTGTCGGGCGGAATTTCGTAATAATTTATAAGATATTGCGTCATCTCGGCAAACGGCGTAGTCAATGTTTCCGACGCGTACGAAACACCCTTAGGATACACGGTGTAAAGAAAAACAATGAATCTGGGATTGAATGCCGGGAAATACCCAAAAAACGAGTGCAGATACCTGTCATCATAATATCCTCCGCCCGATGGTTTTGCAATCTGAGCTGTTCCTGTTTTGGCCGCCACCGAATAACGCTCCATTTTTATGGCCCCGTGCGCCAAGGCCTCGTCCACCACCCCCACGAGCATCCTGGTAATTTCTTCCGATGTTTCTTTTTTGAGAACCTTTTGGCTGGTATCTTTAGTTTCCATCTTGTTCTTCAACCCGTTTTCAAATTTTATTTCCTTGACGACGTGAGGATCCGGCAATGTTCCTCCATTACCTAAAGCGCTCAACGCCCGGACGATCGCGATCGGCGAAAAGGCGATGCCTTGTCCGTAAGCCGCGGTAGCCAGTTCGATTTTTCGATTGCTGTTCAGCACATTTTGGAGCAAACCTTGCGCTTCACCCGGCAAATCCACTCCGGTCTCTTCGGCCAAACCAAACTTCAAAAGATATTCGTCGTAATTCTTTTTGCCCACCGCTTCCGCAACATACACGGCCCCCGTATTCAGCGACTGATTCAAAACTTCCTGCATGGAAACGATCCCTCTGGCGCGACCGTCAAAATTCGATATAGTTCTGCCGTCTATGGTCAGCACGCCTTTGTCGTCATATTTTGTATCGGCGCGAACCGCTTTCGTATCGAGGCCGATGGCCATGGTAATCGGTTTGAAAATAGATCCCATTTCATAAACGCTTTCTACGATTGGATTGCTGAAAATGGCCGACGAGGACTCTGTGTCGAGATTATTAGGATTAAAAGTCGGCGTTACCGCCATCGCCAATATCTCCCCGGTGAACGGATCCATGACGATAGCTCCGGTTTGTTCCGATTTGTATTTGTCGGACACTCCCGATAAAATTCCCTCCAAATAACTTTGAACGGACGGTTCGATTGTCAAAGTAATATCTCCTTTATTGCCCAGCTCTCCCTTCGTCGCCGTTTGAATTCCAGAAAATAAATCCTTAACGAAACTCATATAGGCGATGCCGCTGTCGCGCGACAACAAATCGTCGTAATAACTTTCAACGCCGTATCGCCCCCCAAGAGAGTCTCCCTTGAAAGCCACAATCCCCAACACATTGGAAGCCAGTCTTTCACCCGGATAATATCTCCATCTCTCCTTGGCAACGCCGACGCCTTCTATCGCAAGACCTTCAATAGCGAGAGCGGTCTCTGGAATAATTTTATGAAAAATTTCTTCGTAAATATCTCCCTCGCGCGAAGCGCTGGACATAAACTGTTCCTTGTTCAATTCGGGAAGCAACTTCTGTAAACGCGAAAACACGTCTTCCGGATCGGAAATTTTGGATGGATTGATAAAAAGCAAAAAACCATTCGCGACCGAAGCGGCCGAGACGGTCTCGGCCTCTTTTGTTTCAAAATAAATGGAACCGCGATCGAAAAGACTGGACTTGGAAACATGCCGTCTGTCGGCCAGATCTAAATACATCTCGCCGTGAACGAGTTGGACAAAATACAAACGCCCTAAAAGAACGACCGCGACCGCGGCGGAAAAAAAATACAGTAAGCGAATGCGTGAACGAGCCGCTGACTTACTCATGACTGTTTAAGACGGCTAGCGGTTTGCGCGAAACATATTGGACGTTCTCCGATTCGACAAACCCCATATCTTTGGCCAGAGAGGGAGTAACAGCCGACGATATTTTTATAAATTTGGACTCCATATCCGACATTTTTCCGGCTATCTCCGCAGTCTTTAACTCTATCGCGTGCGCCCGGGCTGAAAGATTTATTGCTCCGCTGATAAAGACTCCGTACAAAACAAAACTAGCCAAGGCAAACGCGGATAACGAGTAAAAAACGCCTGCCCGAATTTTTTGAGCGAATATTTTATTATTTGAGACTGTCATTGTTTCTTAAAGAACTCATCTAAAGTTTTAATCGCGAGACCGTGGATGAATTCTCAACATTTTTCTACCGCCCGGAGTTTCGCGCTTCTGGATCGAGGATTTTCCAAAATCTCTTCCGAACTCGCCACAATCGGCTTTTTGGTCAGATCCAGCGCCGTTCCGGATTTCCCCAACGCCCTGAAATATTTCTTAACTATGCGATCCTCCAGAGAATGAAATGATATAACTGCGAGACGGCCGTGCGGCGCAAGACACCCAAACGCTTTTGGCAAGGCCTCTTCAATGGCCGAAAGCTCGTCATTCACGAATATACGCAGAGCTTGAAAAGTTTTCGTCGCCGGATCTATTTTGCCCCGGCCTTTTACCGCCTGCGCGATAATTCCGTGAAGCTTCGCGCTCGTCAGGATTCTTTCTGCCCTTCTGGCCTCGACTATAGCTTTCGCAATCCTGCGGGAATTTGTGTCTTCCCCATACTTATAGATAATGTCGGCGATCTCTTTTTCCCCAAATTCATTTATAACCTTGACGGCGGTTATGTCCTGTCCGTCTCCCTCTTTCTCGAAAGTCATAATGAGCGGCTCGTCTTTTTTGAAAGAAAATCCTCTGCCGGAGCTTTCCAGCTGGTCGGAAGAAAGGCCGAGATCAAACAATATTTTTGTGGGCGTTCTCATTCCGTAACCGGACAAAAGACGATCCAAATTCCTAAAGTCATCTTGAACGAGAGTTACCGAACAGGCCGCCACCGACAACTTGGCTTTGGAGCGACTTATTGCGTCCGAATCTCTGTCAATGCCGATTATCGCGCCATGCACTCCCAAGATCGGGGCCGCATCCGCGCTATGCCCGCCGCCATTCACCGTCGCGTCCAACAAAACGTCGCCGCTTTGCAAATCCAGTATTTCTTTTACCTCTTTCTGCAGGACGCTTATGTGTGCCATGTTGATTGTTTATCCTTCGGGTTTGTCTGTTTGGGCGGGTATATTTTTACAGCACTCCTATATCTCCCAACTTTTCTGCCATATCGCTCGCCTGCTTTTCAAACGAGGCCTTGCATTTTATCCAATTTTGTTCATTCCATAGTTCGAGACGATTTTCCACTCCGAGAATCACAACCTTATCGAGAAGTTCCGCCCTGTCTTTCAAATAGTCCGGCAATAAAATTCTCCCGATTGAATCAACACTCACCGACGCCGCTCCTCCCAAGAGATACCGTCCAAAATTTCGGGAGTCGCTTCGCAACATTGAAGTCTTGCTGAATTTTTCAACAACGCTTTTCCACGAAGACGCGCTGAACACAAAGAGGCATCCATCAAGGCCGGGCGTTACAACCACTTCCTTGCCAAGTTCCTTGCGAAACTTTGACGGCAACGAAAGCCGATTTTTATCGTCAAGCGCATGAGTAAACTCTCCAATAAGCATTTGAGTTTGTATATGAACTCATAGTGG
>MHTR01000017.1:0-769 GCA_001823155.1 Candidatus Wildermuthbacteria bacterium RIFCSPHIGHO2_01_FULL_48_25 | reverse complement strand
ATTCTGCTACGGCTCTTCGACTGCGCCCTCGTCGTGTCGCGGACACGCCTTCGGGCTTGTCTTCGAGCCTCGCAACGAATTTTGCGCGGCTCGCTGGGCGATCAAAACCCACTATGAGTTCTATTCGATACTTCCCACTCCCTCCCACTTTGCAATAAGTATATACCACTTCTTCCCACACACAACCCTTTTTATCCACACCCACTGGTTAATTTAGATTAACAACAGAAATATACACTACTGTAAAGTGCGGCGACTGAAAATTTGTGGGAGAATGGCGAAGTATCGGCATGAGTAGTTCTTTAGTCCACGGTTGTAGTTTTAATCGTGGAAGCCGATCTTTCAGCTGAAATCAAACGCCGGTCCAAACCTAGGAACCGGCGCCTTTTTTGTTGGCAACATAGGGCGAAATAAAAAAGTTTTTCTTTTTCATTTCCGAGCCAAAGAGTTAATACCAGCTCGACCAACCGTCAACATCCAACCCAGCATGTCGGTAACCTACCGATAAATGTTCAATCCATCTTATTGTTCTTATCGTTCGTGTACTATTCATTTAGCAACCATGGTTTATAAATGAATAGTACAACATTATGTGTTACAATTACTTAAAGTGATCTCAAATGGAGAGATTGCTAATAATTTTTACACATGCCATATCTACCCAAATTCGCAACCAAAATAAGAATAGGGGCGACTCAACAAAAGTTGTTACTTTTATTGGGCGCGGGTCTTTCGATTGGTTTGACACGATCGGTAAACAGACAAGTCA
>MHTR01000016.1 GCA_001823155.1 Candidatus Wildermuthbacteria bacterium RIFCSPHIGHO2_01_FULL_48_25 | reverse complement strand
CCCATATAAATCACAAACTCTCTCTGCTTCCGGCAGGCTTAATTCTCGAGTGCCCCGTTCAATTGCCATATAGGATTGACGGGACAAAGCCAGTTTTTCAGCGACGACAGCCTGGGAGAACCCTCTCTGGATTCGCAAACTCTTTATAAGCGGCGCGTATTTTGTGCTCATATAGGCATCATATCACAAGATGTCTGAAATGTGGACATCATGTGTATAACTTTCTGACGTATGTATGCTATAATTCTTTCAATTCGGGAGCCCGAGGATTATCAGCTAAAGTTCATGGTGTATGGCCCATTCAAAAACAACGAGTAAGGCGGTGGCGAGCAGGGCATCGAAAATACTCAGCAATCCACGTTCAAGCAAGGCGGCAAAAAGTGCTGCGGCGAGCGCACTCTCACAACGGCATCGTGCATAAAGGGAAAACATCTAGACAAAGTCGCGCCTGCTGTGCGCGATTTTGTTTCTAGGGAGCTTCGCTGGTCTCAGACCCGCCAGCGAAGGGGCTGGTGTGCGCACGGGTGGGCGGGGCAAACACACGATGAATTTGTATGGGTATTCCCCTCCAAAAAATCCTCTCTCCAAAAAGTCTTCGGCTTCTGAATTTTTGAACCTCCCCCACGCGCGCGAAGCGCGCGGCGCCCCGCAGAATCAATGGCTTTCTCTCGCGCAGGCAAAAACGGATTTCCCGAAAATGGGTTTAATCTCTACTGTGGTGACATTATACAACCAAGCTCGAACCTATTTCGCCCAACATCCCAACTCCTGACCTTCTCGCGCCTCGCGGACTCGGCGCTCACCGCCCGCTCGCAGACTCGCGGGCTCGCCGCCGCGGACGGCGGCCCCGAGCCCTGTCCGCGCATTTCTTCCGCCAGCTGGCGGATTGCCTTCCGGCGAATTCGCGGGGGGGGGGGAATGCATGGAGCGGCAGGGCGAGGGTTTTGGGTTTCCAAAAATCAAAATTTGTGGGATTATACGAGTACATGGCAAAAAAGATGAGCAGGACAGAGCTGGAAGCAACTATAAATACCCTGAAAGGCGAACTGACCCTTAAGGACTCCCAACACACGCAAGAAATTGCCAATGCCAAGGCCGTTTCCACCGCAGAAAAAGTGGCACTTCAAATTCAAATTGACAACGCAAAAGTCGAGACCGATAGACTAGAAGCAGAGGTTGAAGAGAAGCAAAATCAACTCAACGATCGAGAGCTGAAAAAACTTGCACAGGCATATAAAGACCAAGAATCCGAATATCAACTGGATGCAGAAAAATGGTTCGGTTACTCCATCAAGTCTTTTGTTATTGTGGGTGCTTCGTTCGCACTAACCCTATGGCTTGGAGAAGGAAAGCTCTGGTATGACAAAATCGAATATCATATTATCAACATTTTGACTGTGACTGCGCTGGTGTTCTCTTTGAGTCAATTTTCTCGCTTCAATAAATTGCGAATCGACTTCGCAAATAGGAAAGCAATGGCGCAGGCGTATCACAACATATTTACTTCAGTCGACGACCTAGTTATTAAAGACAGATTCCTCGACGAGGCAATTGATGTGCTATGTGCGAGACCAGATCAAAAACCGGATGCGAATACATTGCCAGAGAAATTGATTGAGAGTATTACCGAAATCGCGAAAAACTTGAGCAAGAAGTAAACGACAATGACAAAGAAACTAGTCAAAACAAACGACAATTTCTTATTTGAACGTGAAGGTCAAATACAATTCTTCGCTGATTTTGGAATAGATGCGGACGTTGAACTAACTCATAATACTGATGGAGTATATAAGGGCACGCTATTCGAGTTCAAACTTACAATTTCGGACATTAATAAAGTGCTGTTTCAGGCAATAAAGTATCTCAGCCATCGAAGAATTAAGGGTGAGCCGGTTCCAGCACAAGTACTATTAGTGGCTCTTAACGAGAAAAAATCTTATCTATTTAACTCTGGAGATTTTCTTTCAGATATAGAAAAAATCTATGCTGGCGCCGCCAGCAAAAATAATGCAGATTTTAGTACTAAAATTAAGCCGGAAAAAATCAACTTCGTTGAATCAGCAGGCATCCGGCGTGTGAAAGAAATTATAGAGGTAGAGAAATACACAAAGATAAATATCGATGTATTCGATGTTGTTGGTTGGGCGAATCGATTTTATAGCGAAAATCCTACCGCGAGTAAGATCAAACTCTTTAAAGAGTTACGCGCTCCTAAGCATTTTGCCGTCTATATCCATCCATGGACAGGCAACGAGAAGGATTTCAAGTACATTATGGATTTGCTTAACGACAAGCAGAACAAAAAGGAGCTTGGTGCTTTTTATACACCACCAGAATATTGTCTTAAAGCTACAGAATTGGTACGAAAAGCGATTAAACAAATTCCAAAAGGACACGACTATATCATTCTTGACCGTTGCGCGGGTACAGGGAACCTCGAGGAGTTTTTAACGGATAAAAAAGTTAACAATATTACAATTGGCGAACTGAGTCGCTACATTGATAAATCATTGGAGACAAAGTATCTGCAGGATAAGGCGAAAGTCATAACGACGTTCTACAACAAACTCGATTTTAACGAAATCACTATTGGCGAATTGGAGAAACATAAAACAAAACTGTCGCTCCACGATTATATTTTTGACGATGAACTGTCTCATACCATCGTTAACACTTATGAATTGAAAGAATGGATAGTATTAAACGAACGCATTGGAGATCGTGTCAAACTCATCATTCCACCACCACAGGAAGTTAACAATAAAGAAGCTCTTGTTGAGGGTGGTCATGCGCTGAGCTCGCAATTTGTTACGGGACAACAGTCCCTCGGAATGACAAAAGAATATAGCGAGAGCATTGCTATGCTCCTAGGGTTTGTTAAGGATAAAAAGACCAACATCATTTTGTATGAAAATCCTCCATATCGTGATGAAACTTCGAATACACATTTGGCTAGTAGAGGGAAAGCCAAAAACATCATTAAAGAAGAAATGGCAGCCGAAAAAAGCTGGGGTGCCACGCAAAATGATGTTGCCAATCAATTTATATATGCAGCTTGGAAGCATTATTTAACGAAACCAAACGACGCTTTCGTATTGTTTAGCCCCATTAAATATTGGAAATCACTCCGCCTCGGCGAGCATAAATTTATTGACGGCTTTTTATTTAACCGTGCCCATTTTCACGCAGGTGCGTCGGCTATAAGTTGTATTTTGTGGCTAAACGAACCAGAGAGTAGAGAGGAGCTGATACTTAAAGCTTTCGATATTGATACGAAAAATACTCTAGAGCAGGACGACGACGAGATTGTTTATTTCAAAGATATCAAAGTTAGAAAAGTTTATGAATCCCTAAAGCCATTTTTCGATAAACGTAAGTTCGACGATGATATCGATGGTTCAATTATTGCAGATCTGTCCGGGGTCGAATCATTGAAAGAATTCTCGAAAAAACCTATATACAACAAGAACATCGTGGGGCATATCAGAATTACAAGCTATAACCTTGACCCAATCAGCATGTCTTTGACCAGAGTGATTACTCACAATGGTCTTATGAAAACCATAGGTTTCTACCTAAGATCCGACAACTTTATTGATAAGCTGCCATTATTTGCCGCCAAGCTATACCCTCAGAAAAATTGGTACGAACGCGATGTGTATTTTACCACTGCTGATGGCGGAGATCGATATCTCGAAGATAAGGATTTTCTTAAGACATGTTTTATATTCGCTTGTCTGAGTCAACGCAACCACTGTCTCAGTTTCAATGGTAGCGATGGTCGACTTTACAGGAACGAGCTTTGTCTAGATGTGGGAACGATAGCGAAAAGTAAGCTAAACGAATTTAAGCTGACTAAAGATGAACAGGATTTGTTGGGTGCTTTTGATTATGTGTTAACGAAGGCGAAAACCACAAAAAACTACAACAAGAAATATACATACGGTACGTACCAGATTGATGAAGAGCTTAACACGCGTAATAAAAATGAAAATGGTGAGTGGATTTACGACTACCCAGAACTCAACACGGCAATTAACAGCTTAAAGACCAAATTGGCTAAATATTACGAAACTACTATTCAACCAAAGCTGTTCAAATACGAATTACTGAAGTAGCTAGGGATCCAGCTTCGCCACTTCTTTCTCGTAATCCTCGAACACCATCGGATAAGAAAAGCGCGCTATCTGAATATTCCCATTGTCTATTAATGCTTGAAACGCTCGCGCTGCAATAGACATAATTTCGTGTGCGTTCTCCTTTGTAACCTTTGCGGGTTCTATGCCCCTTGCCGCCTTATCTGTATCGTAATAAAGTCCGCTCCACTTCACATGCTCGTAAGCTTTGCTTGCAACCAGAACCTCAAATGGCTTGCCTAGCTTCCACCCCTCTTGTGCGGCTTTTATAAGTTTTCGCACCTCTACTTCTGATATGTTTTGGAAATCTACTTTTGCCTCTCGGTACTTCTTCCTTACTTCTTGAGTGGTAAAAAGCGCCGCTACCGCTGCTTGTTTAGAGATATGCAATTTTGATTTGTCGTATTTAAATGTGGGATCTTCACTCCATTGAGTTAATAGGAATTTCCCAATTTCCTCGAAAGAAATCATTGCCAAAGCCAAAGCGCTCGCATACCGCTTATTATTAATCAGGATATGGGCATCCGTCGCAAGTCGCCACGCATTGCTCAACATCGGGTTACCATCGACACCCATCTGCAATGCTAGATTTTCGGGGGTAAAGTTGCGACCAAACATTATCCATCCTAAAACATAAAACAGCATTTTATAGTAATAAAACCTGATAGAACCCCAAATGGAATCGGGCGGCTGGTCTTGCTCCACAAATCTGTCCGGTTGGCTCATGTTGTTTCCCCCATTCTTACATTTACGACAGGAGTGTTCCAGTATCGTACCTGTAGTACAATTCCCCTATGAATTATGTCGTTTTAATCATTGTCGCCCTCGCAGGCATCACGCTTGGGATGTATATCGCTCGGCGAAACGCGAACAGCGGATTTATCGCCAAGCAGATTGAACAGAAGACAGAGAATAAGCAGAAAATCCTCGCGTTTGTGCAGGAGCACGGGAAAATCCAGAACAACGATGTGGAGAAATTAGCCGGTGTATCTAACGCAACCGCCGAGCGGTACCTGGACGAGCTTGAAAAGGAAGGGAGCATCACCCAGCATGGCTCAATCGGCCAAAGCGTCTTTTACACTACCAAGAGCGAATAACTCACCCTGTTGAGTTATTCGCCCGAAGCAGGGCTCGGCTGTGCGCTAGAATCTAGGTATGCCCCCAGAAGAAACCGCCGTACCTGAAGTGTCGGAGCCCGCCATTGAATCGCCGAGCCCGGCGATGGAGGCTCCGGTTGAAGCTCCCGCCCCTGAACCTGTGCAAGTTACTCCTGAACCGGCTCCTGCCCCTGCGGAACCCGCCCCAGCCCCTGAAACGGCTCAACCCCCAACCCCAACGGCTCAAATACCGCCAAATGAGCCGTTGCCTCCCGAACCTGAGCCGATTGAACCCACTCCCGAGCCGCAGTCCTCGGCGGCTCCAGTACAAACCGGTATCCTGCACGCCGCCCGCGAAATCCTCGTGAAAGCCCGCGTCGCAATCCAAGATCGCAAGCGAAAAAAGCGAAACAAGATAATGCAAGCACTGGCAACGAAAAACAAAATCACCAACGACGAAGTAGAAAAGCTCCTGTATGTGTCAGACGCGACGGCAACGCGATACTTATCTGCGCTCAAAAAAGAGGGGAAAATAATTCAAGTCGGCAAACAAGGCAAAGGCATTTTGTATATCAAAACTCCGTAAGGGAGTCCTCGCCTGCGCGCACGGGTGGGAGAAGTCCGCTCGTCTTCGAGCGGACTTGGGGCAAGCATTTGCATTTGCCTCGGGGCTGTTTCCGCTTGGCGTCCAATGGCGAAGGACGAGCGCCGACCCTCATCGAAGTCGGGCGGATGAGAAGCGAAAGCGACAAGACAAACACACGAATGAAAACGAGGAGAGGGGTTGTGCGAAGGGCGGACTCCGAAGGAACGAGGAGGAGCCCGAGCTGGGGAGAGGATTCCTTCCTCT
>MHTR01000015.1:4630-7529 GCA_001823155.1 Candidatus Wildermuthbacteria bacterium RIFCSPHIGHO2_01_FULL_48_25 | reverse complement strand
AAACTGGGCGTTATTACCGCCGTCTAAAAAGTTAGAACCGGTGAACGTGCATCCTCTTTCAAAGCCATCTGCAAGGAAGTCGCCACTTGCTCTGGTAAACGTACCTGCCGTAGCGTCAACATCTATTTGAACCGCCGCGTTTACTGGAGTTCCGAGAGTAAATGTATCTGAACTATTATGGCTGTCATAAGGCACTTTTGCATAGATACCGTCAGCCCGTTCAATTCTCAAACGGCTTGCATCTGCTCCTATTCCAGTTGCAGGATGATTAATGGTTGCTGCTGTCAAAGGTACAGTATCAGTACCAGTTTTAATAACTAGTGCTGTTTCTGTGGCAAGTGTAAGAGCAGTGCTAACTAACCACTGTCCACGGTCTAGGGCACTTCCTGTTCTGGGACCGACCAATACTCTATCTTCTCCAGATACAAGTCCGGATACCGTAAAGATGACGTTGTTTGGCGGCACTCTTGACGTATTGCTAAGGTCAGTGAAACGGTCAGATGAACCAACATCTCCAGGGACGAAACCTATGCCATAAGCGCCAATAATGTTACTTCCCGTAGAAGTACCTAGGAATTCAGGAATTACGGTTCGTGTGTTGAGGGTTGCTGTAGCCACTACCAAATCAAGTAGCGGATCACCGCTTGTGTTGTCTCTTCTAATAATGTTGTTATCTACAGGGTTTACCCCGGAAAGGACTTGTAGGTAAAGCTCGCCATCAGCTCCATTGTCGTCTTTTGCAAGGATAATTCCCGTGCCGCCTCCCTTATCATCATCAGTAATTGTGACGTTAATAATTGCCGTTGTTTCAGACGCTCCACGCAATGTGGTAATGACATCATTGTCTGTAAGAACAGAAGTTGCCGGGGAGTCCAGCTGGACAAGCAATTTATTTGTGCCATCATCATAAAGAACAACCGCGCCGGACTTTAGAGTAGAACCCGTCTTAAAGGTTATATACTCTCCCTTTCTAAATGGTCCGCTCGCTAAATTATCATAAGTAACCAGAGTGCCCCAAAGGACAACATTATCTTCCGCAACACCTGTTCCAATTTCTCCATCATAACCAACTTCTATATTGATTCCCTGGAAGATTTCTCCCGGTACATCGTGTATAACAGGTGAAGATTTAACGGTGAGCTGAATATCTGCTGTGCCTGCACCTCCCCACGTTCCTGAAGTATCTACTGCTGAACCTTGCGTTGCGTCTGTGGATGCGGCACTGTCTACATGGAAGAAATCGGTTGCCGTTCCCTCAGCGTTTCTAATAGCAATGAAGTATTCTACGTTTCCTAAATTAAGTCCCGCAATTTGGTCAGCTCCTGTGGCCGGGTTGAATCTGTTGAATCTGAATATGACTTCTTCGTAAGAGGAAGTGATAGATGAAGCCAATACCGGCTCAGAACGCGCGAGTGCACCAGCTGTGGGTAACGCTGTACCTACCCCTGCGTCATTCGAGTCCCAAAGTTCTGCATAGAGAGTTCCGGTAGGTGTTCCTCCACCAATCTTTACTTCAAATCTTGCTTCTGTGAGTTTTTCAGTACCCGTAAGAGGTATGAAGGATTGGGCCTGCCCTTGTATTGTTCCGTTATCAACAACCCTATTGGTACCTGTTGCAACAGTGTCAGTTACGTCCGCAACGTGAGACCTTTGAGAAATCCACTTTGTTCTTTCGTACGTCTCATTAACTGTTTGAGACCCTGTATCCCATTGAGAATAGAATTCTTGAACAGCACCAGTACCATCAATATTGAGGTTTTGAAATCCTTCTGTGTTTACAATCGTTGTCCAACCCGCGATGGTTGCGTCGGCTGTCGTATTGAAAATATCAGCACCGTTACCGATAGCGGCCACAGAGTTTCCCGTACCCAAAGTTACGGGGAAACGTCGATACTGATCAGCGAGTTCTCTTGCGAGTACGGTGATGCGTTGTCCGTCTATTTTAACACCGGCATACTTGGACCTAATCAAATGTCTTGAGAACACCAAAGAAGGCGCCGCTTCCGGATTGATGCCTGTACCCCAAAACGAAGGAAGAACCTTGCCGTCCTGTAGAATCATGTACTCGGTGCCTGTTTCTACAGGACCGATGACCCCTAATCCGGAATATAATGTTTCACCACCTACCGTTGGCTCTGTTTGAGAAACTGAACCGTCGTACAAGTGCGTGGCGAATGTATCGTCAATGTTGAACGGAGAGTTCAGTGTAAGAATCTGGTCCGTTGAACGGTTGAATGGAGTATCTACGGTAATGTCCAAAAGATCGTCGCCCGCGGCTTGCGCGTCATCTTGTTTGTCCATCAGATACTGAATAAACTCTAACACCGTGTGCTTATTTGTTGTTGCCGCCCCTGTCCATCTTATGTTTCCAGACGCGTCAATCGATACGTCTGCGTTTGCTATTGCCGCCATATACTATAATATTATATTTTTATTTTCCTGTGAACAACCTCCCATACGTTATAATAGTATACACAATAATCTATCATAATGCATAGTCAAGAGTTTTGCCATGTGGATAACTTCGCCATACCTTCTATCATGAATAAGTTAAACTTTCGCGATTATTCCATATATGACTAACATCAAAACCTTCCGTACCGTTGGCCCATTCGATAACAATGCCGGAAGTACTGTTGATCCTTTTTATACGCCATCCCCCCTCAGTATTGAGTGTCCCAACTGCCGCTTCTCCCACGTAATCAATGTTACTATCGCCGGTATCCGTTGCCAGACGAAGAGCGAATTGAACACCGCCGAAAGAAACTGTTTCTAGTGTTGTTTCGGTTGAAGCGGCAGTCGGCAGTTCAGAACTTACAACGTCAACCTGAAGAGGGTCGGTAGGGAGAGAAGTAACTTTGACTTGCAAAGAGCCGGTATCAAAAGTTAAATCTGCGAG
>MHTR01000015.1:3037-4565 GCA_001823155.1 Candidatus Wildermuthbacteria bacterium RIFCSPHIGHO2_01_FULL_48_25 | reverse complement strand
CCACTCTCAAAAAGTTGCGTTTATCCCGATCCTTAACGTTGGGCTGTTCTAAATCTGCTGACTGAAGGGCAGTGGCTACGACATGTTCCGTCTCAGGCGCAAGACTGGGCTCAACAACTGTCCTTCGTATTAAGAGAAAAGAATGTGAATTTGGCAAAACCATATCTCTACATCCATCGACTGTAATTATACCAGATTATACCCATAAGGTTATTAACAATAAGTGTTCATTTGTATTGTCGTATGATAGTATATTATATCATAAGGAAACGGATAGAAAACAGTTTTCGTGAAGAATTCCACATCCTATTTTCATTTCTTGTTACTTCCATTGTGCTGTTTTGTATTTTTCAGTGTTTTTTCAACTTCTGCCGTATTTGCTGTAACATATCAAACAATCGCCCCCGGTGAAACTATCACGTTGGGCGAGTTCGTCTTTGAAGACGATTTTTCCCCTTCTACGGCAGACTGCACCATAGAAATAACCGATCCTGATGATGTGGTGAGGGTTTCGCCAACCACAATGACCGAACGGGCTGACGGCTGGCATTTCTATGATTATACGACAGCGGTGAATGCTGCCTCCGGTACCTGGAGGTCATTGATCACATGCGGGACCGCGCAAGGAGGAGATTTGGTTAAAGCAGATAAAAGTTTTGTCGTTGATTCAACAATTAAACGCAACTATACCGTGACGCTGTCCGACTTTGAGGGAACTACGGTCAGCACCGCGTACAAGGCAAAGTTGCAAATCCTCAATGATGCGACTGTTCCAACAGATGCCGACTCTCTGCCAACCGTTGTTATTATTGACTCTGCGGGGACAACCCAAGTCTCGGGTAGCGCGATGACTAAGGACTCAAACGGAACCTACAGTTTTAGTTACAGTATTGGCGCAAGCGCCCTCGGCGGCGTTTGGGAAACTATAGTTTCTGCCGTCATTAATGGAGAAACGATTAAGGTAAACGACTATTGGAATCTTTCCAGCTCACCAGCTGACGTTCAAATACTTGAAATGACTGACAAAGTTATCCCGACCATAACCGCCAGCGTGAGAATTGACAACATGGGAACTGCGTCGAGCGACTTTTTCTTTGTATACTGTATTGTAGACAGTGAAAGCAATCTATGCGGCGGAAACGATGATATAGATTCCGCGTCAGCTACGGTATTTATCAATGCCGGAAGCTTTGCAACCCTGTCGTTGACTTTAGATGACGTGCTAACTGCAGGAACGTATTGGTTCAAAGTCAGGGCGCGAGCTTTGGCCGAAACTAACTGGGCGGCAGCAACGGAGCAGTTTATAGCTGAATCTGCGCCCGCGCCTGCGCCCCCACCCGCACCCCCACCTTCGCCCCCACCTTCGCCCGGCGGAGGCGGAGGCGGCGGAGGAGGCGGAGGCGGGGGTTATGGAGCAATACCGCCGCCGCCATCTGGGGAAGATACAACGTACAGCAGTGCCGACTTTAACTTAGACCACAAAGTAAATTCTGTTGATTTCTCCATCCTGCTTTTCTTCTGGAAGACC
>MHTR01000015.1:0-3000 GCA_001823155.1 Candidatus Wildermuthbacteria bacterium RIFCSPHIGHO2_01_FULL_48_25 | reverse complement strand
AAGACGGGCAAGTTAACTCTGTTGACTTCTCTATCTTGCTATTCCAATGGAACAAATAATCAAAAGAATATACTTTGTCCTGATATTCGGCGCGTTATTGTTGCCTTCTTCAGTTTTTGCTTCAACTGTTTATATAGACACGAAACATTCAGACTTTTTCGTTGAGGACACTATCATGTTTAGCGTTCGTGTTGATTCTGAAGATACCGATATCAACGTAGTTGAAGGCAGTGTCATGCTCGACTACACGGCAGGGTCAGCTTCTTTAATTGATATAAATATAGGAGGTTCTGCGTTTTCTCTTTGGCCCCTCAAACCCTTGCCGTCGATTGACAATACCAGCATTTCTTTTACCGGTGGAACCCCCAGCAGTGTAACCTCCAAAGACGCGATCATTTTCAACATTGTTTTGAAATTGCAGAACGTAGGCCAAATCACCCTGACGCCCACTAATGTTTCTGTGTACCTCAACGACGGCAAGGGAACAAAAGACAACGTGCGCATGAAGAGCGCAGTCATAGATGTCTTGCCTAAAAAACCAGATTCGCAGCCGGTTGATGACTGGAGCAGTGTAACTTCAAAAGACAAGACCGCCCCCGAGTTTATTGAGGCAATCGTAAGCCGGGATCCGCATACTTTTGATAACCAATACTTTGTAAGCTTCTTTGCTGTTGATAAGGATTCGGGGACCGCTTACTACGAAATCAAAGAGGGCGACCGTGATTTTATCCGAGCTGAAAGCCCACACGTTCTTTTGGACCAATCGCTTAAAAGCATCGTCCAAATGAAAGCGGTAGATAAGGCGGGAAATGAAAGCGTTACCACTCCCGAGGTGGCGATTCCGGGAGTTCCATACACAACGTACTTGATATGGATTTTCGTTACCCTTGTGATTCTCGCTGTTATTTCCTGGCTACGGCGGTTACGAAATGAAAGATAAAAAAATACAATTTTTGAAGGTCGCGCTGTTTCTTGGCTTTTTCGTCTTTCTGCTTTTTGGCGCAAGAGTAGCAAATGCCGCGACTCTTTATTTCAGTCCTTCTTCTGGCAATTTTTCCGTTGGAGACATTTTGACAATGAGTATTCTTGTTGATACTCAGGGCCAATCAATAAACAACTCCAACGCCGTCATAAATTTTCCAGCCGGCCTTTTGGAGGTCGTTTCGGTTGGCAAATCCGGCTCCATCTTTTCGTTGTGGGTTGAAGAGCCTGCTTTTTCCAATAGCGCGGGGATTGTCTCTTTTGATGGTGGACTGCCAACCCCCGGATTTAATGGTACAGCAGGAAAACTTTTAAGTGTTGTTTTTAGGGTTCGCAACGCTGGCACCGCTTCATTGATATTCTCTTCTGGGGCAGTTCGGGCAAATGACGGCTATGGCACGGATATTTTGCAAACCCGCGCCCAAGCACAATTTAGTCTCATTTCAGAAGAGAGACCGATAGTGCCCCCGTCAACTACTCTTGGAGCTCCGCAAGCTCCAAATATTAGTTCGCCAACTCATCCTGATCCAAACAAATGGTACGCCGTGAGTGGCGCGAAATTTACTTGGGACTTGCCCTCTGGCGTAACCGGTGCGCGTCTTCTTGTAGGAAAAATCTCTAACGCTGTTCCAACAATAACATACATACCAGCTATCAGCTCCAGAGAGCTTCCCGACTTGGACGACGGCATTTGGTATTTCCATGTCAGATTGCAAAACGACGCTGACTGGGGCGGTTCCTCCCATTTTCGTTTTCAGATAGATACTGAGAGGCCAAATAGTTTTGACATTCAAGAGATTAAAAGAAATGATCCGACCAACCCGAGAGCCAGATTTGCGTTTGACGCTCAAGATGAAACGTCGGGCATTGACCACTATGAAGTCCAAATAGACGCGGGAAGTCCGTACGAATGGCGAGATGACGGAAGCGGTGTCTTTGAGGCGCCCGTCTTGGGGCCTGGAAAACATACACTCATCGCCAAGGCGATAGATAAAGCCGGCAACTCTTTGGCGGATTCCACGGAGTTTGTTATCCAGGCATTAGAGCCGCCAGTCATTACCGAATACCCAAATAAGCTCACAAGCGGCGAAATTCTTAGCATCAAAGGAAAAACGAAATATTCCAATGCTCAAATCAGTATCTTTCTTCAGCATGAAAAAGATGAGTCAAAAAGCTACTCAGTAAAAAGTGATGGCGCCGGAAACTTCACTCTTGTCACTGAAGACAGGCTGTCAGGCGGCACGTATACAGCGTGGGCAGAGGTAGTAGATGAGAGGGGCGCAAGAAGCGAACCGAGCGAAAAAGTCATTATAACAGTAGAGCAGTCCGCACTTCTCCTCATTGCCCCGTGGGCCATAGGGCTTCTTGGTGCTCTCGTGCTGCTCCTTATGTTCCTGGCGTGGTACTGGTGGCGCAAGTTCACGACTATGCAAAAAAGAATAACAAAGGAAATTCGCGAAGCCGAACACGCGCTTCACAAAACATTTGACGCGCTCAAAGAAGTCATTCGCGAGCAAATCAGAATACTTGAAAGAGCCAAAACAAGACGCCGACTTACCGAGGAAGAGGAAAAAATCATCGAACAACTCGAAAAAGATTTGGATGACGCGGAGGAGTTTGTGAGAAAGGAAATTGAAGGTATCAAAAAGGCAGCGAAATAGTGAGAAATCGGAGAGTCTCATAGTGGAGCGGGATACGAGAATCGAACTCGCATCTCTTCCTTGGGAAGGAAGCGTACTACCACTGTACTAATCCCGCAGAGGAGTTGTTACTTAAACCAGGTTGTGGGGTTCCACCACACGCGTTTTGTTTCCTGGTTGGTTTCTTCCTCTGAATTTTCCAAAGGAAGAATGGTCACCACTTCTTCCCCTGGCTTTTGGTACAACCCTTGTTCGCGCAATACTTTTTCCTGGTACTCAACGCTCTCCACTTCAACGATACCCGCCTGCAAGGCGAGCTTTCGCTGTTCCAAAGCCACGATCTGCTCCTTTATGTCTTTGGCGATGTTCGAAAGCTCCA
>MHTR01000014.1 GCA_001823155.1 Candidatus Wildermuthbacteria bacterium RIFCSPHIGHO2_01_FULL_48_25 | reverse complement strand
GTCGTATCACGATGAGAAGTTCCAAAAGTCATTCCGAGTCATTGCAGACCACATTCGAGCGATTGTGTTTATGATTGGAGACGGAGTGATGCCCTCGAACACTGAGCGTGGATATTTTGTTCGCCGCTTGATCCGCCGCGCAGTACATCACGCAGGCATAGTAGGACTGGAGCCAGGTCTTTTTTCCCAGTTGGCAGAACCGGTTGTTGGGATATATGAAAATGCATACCCAGAGTTGTTAGAACAGAAAAAGAACATTATGGAGAGTATTGAAAAGGAGGAGGAGAAATTCCGCGTAGCACTCGGGAAAGGGCGTCTTGTTTCTTTGGATCAAACAAATTTCACGGCAAAAAATGCATTTAACTTGTACCAAAGTCATGGTCTCCCAAAAGACGTAATAAAGGACTTAGCAAAAGAGCGTGGGTTTGTTTTTGATGAAAAAGGATTTGATGAAGAGTTCAAAAAACACCAGGAGGTTTCGAGAACTTCTGCCGCGGGAAAGTTCAAAGGAGGATTAGCAGATACAAAAGAAGAAACAGTGCGGCTACACACAGCCCACCATTTGTTGCTGGCTGCCTTGCGTCAGGTTTTGGGCGACCATGTGCATCAACGGGGGAGCAATATTACGGCAGAGCGGCTGCGTATTGATTTTTCTCATCCTCAAAAGGTTACTCCCGAGCAGTTGAAGCAGGTTGAGGATTTGGTGAACGAGAAGATACATAAAGGGTTGGATATGCTGAGAAAAGAAATGCCAAAAACAGAAGCCCTGGAATTGGGAGCTGAAATGGAGTTTGGAGTGAAGTATGGTGATATTGTTTCTGTATACATAGCGCAGGACGCAAAAGGGAATATCTTTAGCAAAGAGTTTTGCGGCGGGCCGCACGTGAAAAATACGAGCGAATTGGGAACATTCTCTATTCAAAAAGAAGAAGCAGTGCAAGCTGGCGTGCGCCGCATCCGCGCAATCCTTAGTGACACTAAGGATTAAATCCTTAGTGTCACTAAGGATGGAGCAGGGTTTGTTACTATGACGAGTTTGAAACGATCTAACAGAATATTCGCGATTGATTTGGGAGACCTCTACCTCAAGTTTTTGTTCGTGGAAAACAACCGGGCTGTTCTCTGGGGAAAGGAAGAATTGAACGTCATTTTCTGGAGACGGCCCATGGAGCACTTGTGGGAATTGGTGCAGGATTCATTCCTTTCTTGGAAAGAAAAGGAAGAAGGAACAGTGGTACTGGGATTTTCTCCGAGTTTCTTGAAAGCGCGCAAGGCAAACCAGGCGCTCGAGCGCACCGCGCCCCAAACAGAAATAACGAAAGACGAGGCAAACGCGCTTACCAAAGAGTTTGAGAAGCGGCTGGTTGAAAACAGTCTGGAGGCGCTTGAGCCGCAATCGGGCATTCGCAAAGAGGATGTGCTTTTGGAGCGGTTCTCTGTTTTGGAGCGAAAGATAGACGGGTACCCAGTGCCTGTGTTGGAAGGGTACAAAGGCCGCGTTGTCGAGTTTCAGGGGTTGGGAGTGTTTTTGCTGCGTTCCCACAAAGACATGCTCAACTACATGAGGAGCCAGTACAAGCTGGGCATTCCGCTCTTGTCACACACGACAGAATCCGTCTTTCTTTTCGCGAAGGAAAAGAAAATAGACGGGGTGTTCGTAGACATAGGAGACAGCAAAACTTCCCTCACCCTCGTCATGTCTGAAAAACTCGTATTTACAGACGAGATTCCCTCGGGCGGAGACAATTTTACCGGCGTTCTCGCCCGTACCTTGGGAATGAAGCAAAACATTGCCAGAGAGTTCAAAGAAAAGTATGTGCAGGGGGAGCTTTCCGAGGATTTGCGTTCTCGCATGCGGGAGCTTTTCTTGCCCGAAGCCAAAAATTTCAGTACACTGATAGAAGAGCGGCTGAAGAACGCCGGATTGAACATTTCTTGCCCAGTGTTCCTGTTTGGCGGGGGAGCGCTGCTGGCCGAAGTGAAGGAAAGCCTGGAAGAAGAGAATCGCAGCATTTCCTTACTGCTTCCCAAAGATGTTCTTCCCCTGGAAAACTTTCCCGCCAGTATGAACGCGCAGTATACGCCTCTTGTGTTGGAACTGTACCATGCCCAGCAAAAAACTCTTTGACATAGCGCCTCCGCGAACCAAGCGAAAGGAGGAACCAAAACAGGAATCTCAAAAGCTCCGCAGAGTTTCTCCTGCAAGACGGAGAATGAGGTTGAGTTCCAAAAAACTCCTGTGGCTGAGCACCGGGCTTTTTATCGTGGCGCTGTTTTTCGCTTTGCAAACCTTTTTGGCTTCGGCAAAGGTATCTCTTGAACCTGTTTCGAGAGAAGTTACGCTTCACGAGACGATTATTGCAGACCCTGATCTTGGAGTTGTTTCTCCAGACATAAAAGCTATTCCCGGCACCATGAAAGAACAGGAAAAGTCTGGCACCAAGTTTTTTGCAGCCACTGGGAAGCAAACCCAGGAAACAAAAGCAACCGGAACCATACGGGTGTACAACAACCAGGCAAAAACCCAAATATTGGTTACCACCACGAGGTTTATTTCCGAAGAAGGGAAGCTGTTCCGTTCAACCTCGCGCATCACTGTTGCGCCAAACGGCTACACGGATGTTGGCGTGGTGGCTGCTGAAGCCGGGGTTGAATACAATATCGGTACATCAAACTTCTCGCTTCCCGGGCTTTTAGGAAGTACGCTCTATACGGTGGTGTATGGAAAGTCGTTCAGTGCCATGCAGGGAGGTTTGAAGAGCGAGGTCACAGTAGTGAGCGAGGATGACATACGAGAAGCAAAAGAGGCGTACACCGCGGAGCTCGTGAGTACGGCAAAAGAAGAACTGAAGAGCGCCACAAAACCCCTCACGCTCCTTGAAGAGAGCGTGCGTGAAGAAGTGGTGAAAATGTCTTCTTCGGTTGAAAAAGGGGCAGGTGTTTCGCAGTTCAATGTTACGGGAACCGTGAAGGTGAGGGGCCTGGCGTTTTCAGAAGACGACTTGAGGAGTCTTGCCAAAGAGCTGGTAGCTCTTACCAAGGAGTCAAAGGAGCTACTTGACGAACGGACCGTGGAGGTAACGCGTGACAGCGCCTCATTCTCCGCCTCAACCCAGAAAGCAGCCCTTGAGCTTGCGATATCGGGGAATGTGTATCATACTATAGACAGAGGAGAGGTTGCGCTCAAGCTTCTTGGGAAGAATAAGGCATCGGCTCAGCAGCAGCTGCTCGACTACCCCGAGATTGAGCGGTTTGAGTTTTCCTTCTTCCCGTTCTGGAAGCAAACGATTCCTCAAGCGAGCTCAAGGCTCGAAATTGAGCTTGTGCTGCCGGGGGATTGACCGATTTCTCTCTTTTTGGTACTATTGAAAAGTTAGCAACATACAGGAATGAAAGAGCCCAAAAACGCAGCCCTGGTAAAACAGGGTGAAGTGCGCGAGAACTTGCCTTCCCTGAAGTTCAAAGTGCGCCTGGACGACGGCAAGGAAATCCTCGCCTATTTGTCGGGGAAGCTCGTTATCCACCGTATCCGCATTTTACCGGGTGACAAGGTCACCGTGGAGATGAGCCCATACGACGAGACTAAGGGCAGGATCATTTACCGAAACAAGCAATAATATGAATCCCGTTAGAGGCCGCGGTCGCGTATGTCTCAACGGGAAATGTACCACAATGAAAGATATGTTTAAACAATATAACAGGGTAGTAGTCGCAGTCACGACCGCGACCTGCCTCTAACGGGATGAAGATACGAGCAGCAATAAAACGCGTGTGCAAGAACTGCAAGATCGTAAAGCGAGAGCGCAAACTCTACGTCATTTGCACGAATCCCAAGCACAAGCAGCGACAAGGATAACCTATGCCCAGAATCGCAGGAACAACCATTCCAGACAACAAGAATATCGTGATCTCATTAACCTACATCTTTGGAATAGGCCCTGCTTTGAGTTTGAAAATAATAGAAAAAGCAAAGGTAGACCCCAAAGTCCGCGCCTCCGCGTTGAAAGCGGAAGAGCTGAACCGCATCAAGGATATCATTGAAAAGGAATACCGCGTGGAAGGAGAGCTGAAGCGTGACATTCTGGCGAACGTCAAGCGTTTGCGTGACATTGGCACTTGGAGAGGCATGCGCCACATGAAGAAACTTCCGGTGCGAGGCCAGCGTACCAAGACGAATATGAGGACCGTGAAAGGGAACGTACGAAAAACCATGGGCTCGGGCAGAAAACCCGCAGCTTCACCCACATAATCTTGACCTATGGGAAAGAAACGAGTCGCACAAAAAGGAGGAGGGGAAGAAACCCTCAAGGAAACAGCAAAGGCAGTCAAGCCCTCAAGAGTCGTGGAGCAGGGCCGCGTTTACATTTTCTCTTCCTACAACAACACCATTATGTCGTTGACCGATGAGCGGGGGAACACCCTGGCTCAAGCGAGCGCGGGAGGCATTGGGTTCAAGGGAACCAAGAAGTCCACCCCGTTCGCGGCTTCGAGAGTCGCGGAAACCCTGTACAACGCCGCAAAGGCGCGGGGCATGAAAAAGATAGAGTTGCTCGTCAAGGGAGTGGGAACCGGAAGGGATTCCGCGTTGCGCGCCTTTGGCGCAAAGGATCTGGAAATTATTTCCATTAGAGACTTAACCCCGGTGCCTCACAACGGGCCCCGGCCGAGAAAAGTAAGAAGGGTGTAATACCATGCAAAAAGCAGTCGTTCGAAAAAGGCCGCCATCGCAGCCGTCAGAATACGGAAGACAGCTTCAGACCAAGCAGGAACTGAGGAATGAGTATTTGTTGCGCGAGCGCAAGTTCAAGCGGTATGTTCAGGAGATCCTTAAAGCAAAGAGTAAAGAGGGGGACAAGGCAGAGCTCCTGCTCAGAAAGCTTGAAATGCGCCTGGATAACGTGGTGTTCCGTATGGGATTTTCTCCCACGAGAGCGGGCAGCCGCCAGCTGGTTTCGCACGGCCACATCTTTGTCAACGGAAAACTGGTTAACGTTCCTTCCATGGAAGTAAAGAAAGGAGACGCGGTGAGTATTAAGCCAACTTCCTTGAAAAACACCTTTTTTAAGAATCTGCCCACGAACATTAAATCATACGTTCCGCCTTCATGGATTTCTTTGGATAAAGAAGCGTTATCAGGGTCGATAACAAATGTTCCCTCACCAGGCGAAGTAACCCTTACCGTCGACCTTCCGCTGGTGTTCGAGTTCTATTCACGATAAAACCTACATGATTCCATTATCTTCAAAACCAATCGTATTGGAAAAGAAAGGCAACAAAGCCGTGTTTGAAATTGATTCGTTGTATCCGGGCTACGGAGTGACCGTGGGAAACTCTTTGAGAAGGGTGCTGTTTTCTTCTTTGGGAGGTGCAGCCATTACCCAGGTAAAGATCAAGGGCACCTCGCACGAGTTCTCAACCATTCCCGGTGTTTTGGAAGACGTTGTAACCATACTCTTGAACCTCAAGCTTTTGCGTTTCAAGATGTTCGGCGAAGAACCCCAGAAAGCAACCCTGAAAGTGAAAGGGGAAAAAGAGGTGACTGGGGGAGATTTCGAGCTTCCGAGCCAGCTTCAGCTTATCAACAAGGACGCGAAAGTGGCGACCTTGACCCAGAGAGGAGCTGAGCTGGAGTTGGAAATTCAGGTTGAACAGGGCACTGGGTATGTTCGAGCAGAAGACATGAAGAAGGGGAAGCAAGACATTGGCATGATGTATCTTGACGCCATTTTCACCCCCATTAAGAACGTGAGCTTCAAGACCGAGCACATGCGCGTGGGAGAGCGAACCGATTTTGATAAACTCGCCCTGGAGGTGGAAACCGATGGCTCCATAAGCCCGGAAGAAGCGCTGTTCCAAGCCGCGTCCGTTCTCCGTTCCCAGTTTGATATTGTGGCAGAGGGGATTGAGCCCACAATAAAACCGATTGAGATGCCAAAAGAGAAGCCGGCAAAGAAAGCGGTAGCAAAAAAAGCTCCCGCAAAGAAAAAGACAGCAAAGAAAAAGTGATACCATGTTAAAGCGAAACAAAGGAAAAAAGCATTCCCGCGAACGAAGCCAGAGAAAGGCTTTGCTTCAAAGCGTTGCAAGAGCGCTCGTGGAACGGGAAAAGGTGAGAACAACGCTGGCCAAAGCAAAGGCAGTGTCTCCTTTGGTTGATAAACTCGTGACGCGCGCCAAAAAAGGTGATGTTGCGGCAAGGAGAGAGATAGCGCGGGTGCTTGGGCAAGAGCTGGGAAAGAAAATGATGGGGACAATCGTTCCTTCGTTCGAACAAAGGAAAGGGGGATACACGAGAGTAATAAAACTGGGAAAGAACAAGGAAAACAGCGCCGAAATGGCGATTCTTGAGTTTGTGAAATAACATGGAACGAGATACCCACACCATAGACGCGGCAAACCAGAGTTTGGGAAGAATGGCTACCAAAATAGCCGTGTTGCTGCGCGGAAAAGAAAAACCAACCTTTGTGCCTTACAAAGACGACGGAGGCGTGGTTGTGGTAAAAAACATCAAGTTAATGAGAGTTACCGGAAACAAGATAGAGCAGAAAAATTACTACCGCCATTCAGGATTTCCAGGTGGGCTGCGCACGATTCCCATGAAAAAACTCATGGCGGAAAATCCGCAGGAAGTATTGAGAAAAGCGGTGTACGGAATGCTTCCGCCCAATAAGCTGCGAAGAATTCAGATACAGCGACTTCGCTTTGAATAGTTCGATTACACTCACTATGCCAAAAACAAAAACAGGAGAAACAAAATATATCGAGGCGATAGGAAGAAGGAAAACAGCTGTTGCGAGGGTGCGTATTACGCCTGGCGCCTCCGCGTTTTCCGTGAACGAAAAGCCGCTCGAGTCCTACTTCCAAATTCCGGAGCACCGGGTAACGTGCCAGGAGGTTTTCCAGAAGATTTCAGACCTTCCCAAGTTCGCCATAACCGTCATGGTTTCAGGAGCCGGGCTTTCAAGCCAGGCTGAAGCGGTGCGCCATGGATTGGCAAGAGCTCTGGTGGAGTGGAACCCTGAATTGCGGCCCATGCTGGGCAAGTTTGGATACTTAAAGAGAGACCCTCGTATGAGAGAGCGAAAGAAGTTCGGCCTTCGCCGAGCCCGCCGCGCTCCGCAGTGGAGCAAGAGGTAGAGACTGAGTCCCCAAAAGGGACTCAGTTTATTTTCCGCCAGAAATTGACAGAAATATAGAAAGAGTATAGAGTAATACTACTCTGAAAATCAGACGTGAAGGAGGAAGCTCGTGCGACGGTCAGAACTGCTCTTTACGTATCACGTTCCAGCACATCGATTTCAAAAGTTCCTTAATGACGTGGGTATTCCTGGCGACAATCTCGCGGAAATCAACGCGGCGCTCCAGCAACGTTTTTTCCAGAAGAAACCTGGGACCAACGAGCCCTTGGAGCGTTGGGAGCTGGGGGCGGTGAAGGTTTCATGCCCTCCCGCTCGTTTTCTGCGACATTTGAAGTTGTGCGGGTTTGCCGACGCAACCATACCTCAAAACTGGGACTATACGTACGCAGCATGGCCAGGCGCCTTGCTCGTTCGTGCCGTAGCCCGTCTCATTGACCTTGCCGATGCATGGGAGAGCGGCGTGCGGTGGAAAGAGACTATAGTCTTGGGCGGGAAGCGGCCGCTCCAGCAGGACAAGGAAACCACGCAGGCCGCAATTGCGTTGATGGGGAGGTACTACTACCCTGCAACGTCTAGGCCTCTGGGCGAAACCGAACTCGATATGATGCGTTGGTTGTGGGCGAATTGCATGCTCCCGCCTGGCCTGCAGGATACGCGCGTGGTATTTGTCGACGCGCCCATGAAGCCCCCGGCAACTCCTGGCGGCCAGCCAGTGAGGCCGAATACCGAGGACACAGTGCAAGAATGGCTTAAGAGTAAGCCAGTATCAACTAACATCTTGCTCTCTTCCGGAGCGCCGTATGGGATGGCTCAGGGCGAAGCCCTTTGGAGGCTTCTCGTTGTACACGGCATCGGAGTTGAGACGTTCGGACATGCTGCTCCCGACCTTCCTCCCGAAGTCTTCATGAGGGAGGTAGCGGGAACGGTGTATCAGATCACTCAAAGTCGCGCCTCCTAGTCAAAACGGCGCTTTTCTTCCTCTGGAAGAATCGCGCTTTTTATTTCTTCGTGTTTTAACGTTTTGTAACTTTCCTATAAATGCTATAGCAACTATGGTATAATAAAAGTATGCAAGAAAAGCATACGGCATTTCAAAAAGGGGAGCTGATGAAACAGGTTTTAGCTGCGTGTGCCGGAGGAATTATTCTTGGAGTTGCGGTTACTATGCCAGGTGTTTTGCTTGCGTTTAGACCTTTTCTTTCAGGTAAAAAAATTTCCCAGCAATCCCTCTGGAAAACATATAAAACTCTTGTGCGCAAGAAATTCGTGAGAATTAGAGAAGTTAGAGGGAACATTATCTTAGAAGTGACCGAAGAAGGAAAGATGAGGCAGAAAGAATATCAACTTCAAGATTCAATTACAAAGTTAAGAATTTCTATCCCCAAAACTTGGGACGGTAAATGGCGCCTCTTGGTATTTGATATCCCTGAACAAAAGAAGCGTGCTCGCGAAGCTTTGAGGGATTTTCTCAAGCACCTTGGTTTTTATAGGGTGCAGGACAGCGTATTTATTTATCCCTTTCCATGCGAGGACGAGGTAGATGTTTTAACCTCGCTATTTGAGGTTCAAGAATATGTCTATTGTTTTACGATCGAGAACACAAAAGTCCCTTCAAGTGTTGCGCATCATTTTTCCAAATTACTTGTGAGATACCTTCCCTGAATTATATAGTAAAGCTTTTCACTATACTGAAAGTGCTATAGCAGTTATAGTATAGTGACTTTTTTCTTATATCGTGTATGCTTATATACACAAGAGGAGGCTTTGAATGGTAACGAAGACAGATCAAAAACTGTCGTTCGAGACAGGGGCAAGATTGGTGAGGGTACTCCAAAACGCCGGGTTGACCTCGGGAGACGCATACCGGATTATCAAGAACTGGCGAGTAGCAAGAGAGGTTGTGGACACCGCCCGAACGGCCTCGGCGGAGCGGCAGTACCATTCAAGTCTCTGCATCTAGTTCCCAAGAACAGTCTGCTCTTTCTTCTGGCTCTTTGCCCTTTTCACGGGCAGGAGTCTTTTTATTTCCTTAGCCTGGCTAAGGAAGCAGTTTTTCTGAAGAGAGGAAGGTCGTTTCGCTTTGGAGGAATAGGCTCTGGGTTTGGCTGTTCCAACCAAGCTTTGGTTTCTTGAATGTTCCCAGGTCAACGATATTGGGCATGCCAAACTCATCTATTTCAATGATCACAGCTTTTTCGTTGATGGTTGCGAACAGGTAGTTTGAGTTCAGCCACACGAGGTTTTTGGGCGTCTTGGCAAAGGTTTCCAAAACCAGCTCCTTTTTTTTGTCGAGGAACAGAACCGCGAGCTGGTTACCTTTCACAAGCACTACTTTTTGTTTATCCGGGCTTCTCAAAAACGAGGTGACCTCTGTAGAGAGTTTTGTAATTTCGCCTTGCCGTTGTACTTCGAACAGCTCACCGTTCGTTTCTTGAAATAGGAGAATGGAACCGTTTCCAGAGATAGTGTACTTTGTTTCGGGCCGCACGAGGTAGGGTTCTTTGTTCAGGGAAACCGGAACATCCTGGCTCGCGAGGTTCTTTTCCCAGAGAATGCCCTTTTCATCCAGCCACCAGACATTTCTGCCTTCGCTCGAAAAGGCGAGAATGTCTTTCGCCAGGGTTTCAGGGATTGCTTTTGTCACGTAGTTGGCGCGCTTCAAAGAAACAGAGCCTACTTGGAACACGGTGAAGAGCACGTGCTGGGAGTTTTCAGAAGAGAACGCCACTTCATTACTCGAGAGTCCCAGGAAGTCCAGAGAACAGGGGGTGAGAACGCAGGCGTCTTGGGTTTGGCCTTTTAGGTTCCAGAGTAAATACCGCTCTCGTTCCAACGCGGCCAGCCGCAGCGCTATGGCGTTAGAATCAGGGGACCATATAATGTCTTCCACTTGGTTTGAAAGCGGAGCTTCCCAGAGTACGATTTCCCTGCCATCCTGCGGATTCCATGATGTTAACTGCCAGGTTCTGGAGTCGAGCTTCTTTTGGAACACGAACAAACTTCCGTCTGGGCTTGGCCAGAAGTTGAGTACGTTTGAAAAAAGCGTCTGGAAGCTGATATCCTGGGAAAACAAAATGACGTGTTTTTCTTCTGTTACCTGCGCTTTTTGAACCGGAAGGGTTTTCTTCCAGGGGATGTATCCTTCTTTTTCAACGACCACGTCATAGTTTCCGGGCAACAGATTGGTGAGCAGGGCTGAGTCAAAGAAAAAGTCGGTTCGCTTCACAAAGCTGCCGTCCAAAGAAATAGTGGCACGTGAAGGCACGGCTTTCAAAAAAATGCCGCCCGTGTGGGTAAGCGTGCGGTTTTTCCAGTCAATGCGGAGCCCCTGGGAGTAGAGAATGACAGCCGGGGTTGCGAGAAGAAACAAGACTGTAGCTGCCAAAAAAAGGAATGTTCGCTGACGTTTTGTCATACGCACTATTCTATCGTATTTTGCACACCTTGTAAACCCAAACCCGGTTGCGCGGGCGCATTGCAGCGCCTGTTCTTTTTTGTTAGAGTATCGCTATGGAAAAGTTCGTCATTCAAGGGCACAAACCCCTCAAGGGAAGCATTGAAACATACGGAGCAAAGAACGCGGCGTTCCCGTTGTTAGCGGCAACCATACTCACGAAACAAGATTGCGTTATCAAGAATCTTCCTTTGATTGAAGACGTGTTTCGCACCATTGAACTGCTTCAAAGCATGGGAGCAAAGGTGGAATGGATAGGGAAGCGAGAGGTGCTTGTCAACACGAGGAATATTAATCCGTTGAAGATAAACAAAGATCTGGTGCTGCGTTTTCGCGGAGCCATTCTTTTTTTTGGCCCGTTGCTCTCGCGGTTCGGCAAGGTTGAACTTCCCCAGCCTGGCGGCTGTATTATTGGAGCCCGGCCCATAGACACGCACTTGGACGCGTTTTCCCAGCTGGGAGTACGGATAACCAAGAAACCAAAGCAGGTGTTTCGCTTGGAGTTTTCTGGCGAACTGAAGGTGCGCGAAGTGGTGCTCAATGAGTTTTCGGTTACCGCGACCCAAAACATGCTGCTGTTCGCCGCGGGAATTCCGGGAAATGTTGTCGTGAAAATCGCAGACCAGGACTACCAAATGCAGGAATTAAGCAGGGTATTGTCGAAAATGGGGGCAAGGGTTTCTTTGGTGGGAGCGCACGCGGTTTCGGTTTCAGGGAAGAAGACTCTGAAAGGATTTAAGCACAGCTTGATGTATGACCCCATTGAAGCAGGAACGTTTATTATTCTGGGCCTGCTTTCCAAGGGAGAGATAACGGTGAAAAACGTTGAGGTGAGGTTTTTGGAGCTGTTCTTGAAGAAGCTCAAGGATTTTGGCGCCCAGTTTACCATAACCCCCAAGGCCAGAGGATTGGCACATATTACAATTGCGGGACCGCAGTCTTTAGTCATTGATAAAGTCCAGAGTTTCATTTATCCTGGAGTACACTCGGATTTGCAAAGCCCGCTGGGCGTTTTGGCAACACAAACAAAAGGTTCCACGCTCCTGCATGACCCGCTGTATGAAGGAAGGTTGAAGTATTTGGAGGAGTTGTCAAAAATGGGAGCGGAAGTGTATCTCACAGATCCGCATCGAGCCATTATCAATGGCCCCACGAAACTGCGGGGAACCGACTTGGGAAGCTTTGACCTCAGGGGCGGAGCAGCTCTCATTATCGCGGGGCTTATTGCAAAAGGCCAAACCACGATTAGCAATATTTACCAGGTAGACAGGGGATACGAGAAAATAGAAGAACGGCTGCAAAAACTCGGAGCCGACATTACGCGCAAAACCTCATGAGCATGTTTGTCACGAAAATAGGGATTGATTTGGGAACCTGCAACTCCCTTGTGTTTGTGCCGGGAAAAGGAGTGGTGGTGAGAGAGCCCTCGGTGGTTGCTGTTTCTTTGTATAACAACTCTATTCTGGCAGTGGGCCAGCAAGCAAAAGAAATGACTGGCCGCACGCCAGACACTATTCGGGTGTACCGGCCTTTGCGTGAAGGCGTTATTGCAGACTTCAGGGTTACCTTAGCCATGATCCGCTACTTTTTGAAGAAAGTGGTTCCGCGCTACCAATTTTTGAAGCCCGAGGTGTTGGTCGCGGTGCCAGCCGGCATCACGTCTACCGAACGGAGAGCAGTGGTGGAAGCAGCGGTTGGCGCCGGAGCTAAAGCCGCGTATGTTGCAAAAGAACCTATCTTAGCAGCAATTGGAGCAGGCATTCCCATTCATTCCTCTTCGGGCCATATGATAGTAGACATTGGCGGTGGCACAACCGAAGCAGCAGTTATTTCTTTGGGAGGGATCGTGGAATCAACCTCCTTGAGAGTCGCGGGTGACAAGCTCGATGAAGCCATTTCCAACTATTTGAAGAAGAAATACAATCTCGCGGTGGGGGAGAACACGGCAGAAGAAATCAAAATGAAAATAGGAGCCGCGGTGGCGGATAAAGATGATGTGACGCTTGAGATCAAAGGCAGAGACTTGGTGCAGGGACTTCCCAAAACCATAAAGATAACGGGAAAGGAGATTACCGAAGCCCTGCAAGAGCCCCTGGAGGAAATTGTGAGAACCGTGCGGCTTTTGCTGCGAGAAACTCCACCAGAACTGTCTGCGGATATTATGGATAAAGGCATTATTTTGTCAGGAGGCGGGGGATTGCTGCGTAACCTCGACCAACTCATCACGGAATCTATTGGGGTGCCGTGCTTTGCCGCGGAAGATCCCTTGACCTGCGTTGCGCGAGGAACTGGTGCTGTTTTAGAAAACCTCGAAGCATACAAGGCAAGCTTGATGTCAAAGCGCGGAACATGACATCCTTGGTCGGGCCAAGTTATCCACAACTTGGCCCGACCAAGGATACAGCAAGTATATGGACACTCCTTTAGAATTCCTCAAAGCAACCGTAAAAGCGGAAAAGCTTTCCCATGCCTACCTGTTCTCGGGGAACGACACAGAGGCGCAGATTGCCGCGGCTCTTTTTGTTGCGGACCTTTTAAAAACAAACGAGGCAGATATTGTTTCCCAAGAACTCACTGCGATTGAGCAGGTGCGAGACTTGCGCGATCGTTTGAGCCTTGGCGCGTGGGCGTCTCCTTTCAAGGTTGCGATTCTTAAGAATGTGCACAAGGCAAGCGAAGAAGCGCAATCAGCGCTGCTTAAGCTTTTGGAAGAACCAAAAGGTGACACTCTTTTTTTCTTGCTCACAGCGTATCCGTTTTTACTGCTTCCCACGCTGCGCTCGAGAGCGCAGGAACTCCGCTTCTGGAAGTTTCCTTTAGAAGAAGGCAAACCCTTCAAAGTTCCTGCTTCTTTGAAAGAGCGTTTCGATTACGCCAAAGAGCTTGCGGAGTCTGAAGAGGTGCTTTTGACCTTACAAGACTGGCTTTTGCGTTTGCGCCACCTTTTTGTTTCTAAGATCGTGAAAGAGGATATGCAGAAAGCAGTGTTATTTTCCCGCACCCTGCGTCTGGTTGAGGAAACCATCGTTCTTTTGCAAACCACGAACGTCAACCCCCGCCTCGCCGCCGAGCGCGTCCTTTTGGCTTTGTGATTGACGGTCGGGCAGAAATAGGTACTATTGATATAGCAGAAGCCAAGGAGGTTTTCATGGCGACCAAGACGAAGGCTGTGTTATCTGCCAAGACAGCAGCAAAACTCATACAGGTCCTCGAAGATGTGGGTCTTGGTGAAGGAGATGCGAAGCGCGCTATCGAAAGTGCAAATGTAGCTTGGGAAATGGTGTACGCTGCCAGGAGTGCTGAAGTAATCAGAACAGACCCGAACGCCTGCAGGTAGTACTGTGTGAAAAAGATTGTTAGACGCTCGGCGTCTAACACCCTTGCCAGCCGCCACGCGCGCCTGGCTTTTTCTTTCAGCATTTGTGCTAAACTAAGTTTAGCACAATTTCTTGCCTTAACTCGGTTAAAGCGCGGTAAAATAACTGCTATCGCAAGAATATTCCCACTCTATTCCCAAGTACACTTTTCTAATAATTGTAAGATTATTGTACTCCCACATGTTCAAGAAATATTATTGCTATAACATAATCATTTCTTGCTTGACTTTTCTGAGTAGCTATGATTTAAGAAGGCATACGCGGCGGAGTGCTGCGTACGTACCTACAATCCGCCTCAGGCGGATAGGAGACTGACCATGTCTCAAGACATGCTCGGTACTAGCGCTCTGGCTGAAGTAGCCGGACCGCTCAAGGACTTTGCAGAGAGGCTCGGAGGATCCCGCGGGACTCAGTGGCTGGGAGCATTCAAACGGTTTCTCCGCAAAGAGGAACCGTGGCCGAAGTTCACAGTCTGGAAGACAATAAAGCTCGGCATGGAGCATAGGGCTCTGGACTTCGATGCTAGAAGAATTCGCATCCTTCAAGATGTTCTTGTCAGCTTTAACACTGTCTCCTTTGCGGTTACTGTGGTCGAAGTTGAGCTTGTGGTATTAACGACTACCGAGCTCGGCTTCAAGGTTGTACCAAGATACGAAGATATCTGGAGACGGGCCTTGGAGTGGGGATTGGAACTCTGCCCAGCCGAAGTTGGTCCGCAACTCCGTTTGCAGTATCTGGATCAACCGCGGGATGACCGTCTCCGCATCGCCATGAATCCTGTAGTTGTCGCTGGCTCACGCCGCGACGAGGAATGGGTATATGAAATGGGATGTGATAAGGATTCCATCCTGTGGCTTGACGGCATTCACCCTGATGCGAGGTCTTACGATGCTCTTTCGCGCCGCTGGGTTTTCGTACAGCCCAGGTAGTGCGTTGGTCCCTAGGTGTGTTATACGCTACTCGCCTAGGGCTTTTTTTATTCCTCGACAAATGGGGGGAGGTTTGGTATTCTTTACATATGTACAAAGAAGAGACTCAAAAGATTCGGCCAGAACTCGACAAAGCTCTGGATTTTTTCAAGAAGGAGATCGGCAAGATCCGCACCGGCCAGGCATCTCCTTCCTTGGTTGAAGATGTCGTAGTGGAGACATTTGGCCAGAAAATGCCTCTAAAACAGCTGGCTGCCATTTCGTGCCCTGAGCGAAAGCAGATCTTCATTCAGCCCTGGGACGCTTCCTATATGGAGCCCATTGCGAGAGCCTTGCAATCGGGTTCTTTGGGTGCGAGCCCAACAGTGGAGAAAGAAGGTATTCGCATTACGCTTCCCCAAATGACCCAGGAGTACCGCCAGTCATTCTTGAAAGTTCTTTCCGAAAAGACAGAACAAACGAGAGAAAGCATGCGAAAGTGGCGTGACCAGGCATGGAGCGAGATTCAGCTCCTTGTGCGGGAAGGAAAAGCAGGAGAAGACGAAAAATTCAAAGGCAAAGACGAGCTCCAGAAGATCATTGACGAGTACCAGGGAAAACTCGACGCGCTGGTGGCGGCAAAAACAAGAGAAATTCAAGAAGTCTAACCAATGTCTCTCACTCTTCTCGTAGCTATTTTTAGCATACTCGTGCTGGTTGCCCTGCATGAACTGGGCCACTTTTTCTTTGCAAAGAAGTTTGGGGTGCGCGTGGAGGAATTCGGCATAGGGCTTCCTCCAAGGTTCCTGGGAAAGCGGATAGGGGAAACGCTGTATTCCTTGAACATCCTCCCATTTGGCGCGTTCGTGCGATTGACCGGAGAGGAACAAAGGAGTGAAGACCCGAGAAGCTTCAGCTCGCGCTCGTTGTTCCAGCGCATGCTTATTGTCGCGGGAGGCGTGGTCGCGTTCTGGCTCATCGCGGCAGTCGTGTTTACGGTTCTGGGAGCAACGTCGGGCATTCCTATGGCAGTTGCAGACGAGGCAGATGCCGTGAATCCCCAAGTGCAGGTTCTGGGAGTTGCTTCTCAGAGTCCAGCCCAGGAAGCTGGCATCAAACCAGGTGATGTTATTCTGGGAATGACAAAGGTTTCAGAGGTACAGGAGGCAAGTAGGAGTTCTCAAGGTAAAGAGCTTTCCCTGGATATCCAAAGAGGTAAGGAGGTTATGAACGTGACGCTTGTTCCCAGGGAAAACCCGCCCGCAGGCCAAGGGCCTTTGGGCGTTTCGTTAACACGAATAGCGCAGGTGCAGTATCCCTGGTACAGGGCGCCTTTAGAGGGAGTTATCATTACTGGCAGGATGACAATGCAAATAGTGCAGGAGTTGGTTGGGTTCTTGCAGAGTTTAGTGGCAGGCAAGGGCCTTCCTGAAGGAGTTCAGCTCACCGGGCCCATTGGTATTGTTGCCTTACTCAACAACGCGTTGAACTTTGGCTTGCCGCATTTCTTTTCATTCCTCGCGGTTCTGGCTGTGTATCTCGCCATTTTCAACGTTCTTCCCATTCCCGCTGTAGACGGAGGACGGCTGCTCTTCCTGGGGCTTGAGTTCTTGCGAAAGAAGCCCTTGGAGGAAGCACTGGAAAAGCGCATTATCATGGTTTCCTTTGGGGTGCTTTTGGTGCTATTCTTGTGGATTACCATAAAAGATATTACCAATTTGCTATGAGGTTGAGCCAACTGTTCACCAAAACAAGAAAAGAGGTTCCAGGAGACGAAGAGAGCGTGAACGCTCAGCTTTTGATACGCGCGGGATTCGTGCACAAAGAACTGGCAGGCGCGTATTCGTTCCTTCCTTTGGGGTTGCGCGTTTTGAACAATATCATTGGCATTATCCGGGAAGAAATGAACGCAATTGGCGGCCAGGAAGTGTTCTTGAGCTCGCTTCAGAATCCAGAGCTCTGGAAAAAGTCCAAGCGCTGGGATGACAAGGTCGTGGACATCTGGTTCAAGACTACGCTCAAGAGCGGGGGAGAAGTCGGGCTTGCCAACACTCATGAAGAACCTTTGACCGAGCTCATGAAGAACCATGTTTCTTCGTACAAAGACCTTCCCGTATTCCCATACCAGTTTCAGACAAAGTTCAGGAATGAATTGCGGGCCAAGGGCGGTTTATTGCGGACGCGCGAGTTTGTCATGAAAGACCTGTATTCGTTTTCGCGCTCTCAGGAAGAGCATAATGAGTTTTATGAAAAAGCAAAGCAGGCATATTTCAATGTTTTTGAACGAGTGGGTCTTAAAAAGCACACGGTTCTTACGTTTGCTTCAGGAGGAAGCTTTTCCAAGTATTCCCACGAGTTCCAGACGCTCTGCAGCGCAGGCGAAGACATTATTTTCCTTTGCAAGAAGTGCAATGTCGCGGTGAACAGGGAGATTGTGAAAGAGGTGAACGCATGCCCTGAATGCAAGAATACAGAACTCCAGGAAGAGAAGGCAATTGAGGTTGGCAACATTTTCAGCTTGGGCACGAGGTTTTCCGAGGCCCTGAAGCTCGAGTTTACCGACGAAAAAGGAGCAAAACAGCCGGTTATCATGGGAAGTTACGGTATTGGCCCTGCCAGAGTCATGGGAACGATTATTGAAGTGTTCCATGACGAAAAGGGCGTGGTGTGGCCCGAAACCATCTCTCCCTTCGCGCTCCATATGGTTTCATTGGAAGGTGGAGAGAAAGACGCAGAGAAACTCTACGAAGAATTTTCCAAGAAGAACGTGGAGGTGCTGTATGATGATAGAAAAGAGGCAAGCCCAGGAGAGAAGCTTGCCGACGCAGACCTTATGGGAATTCCCTTGAGGGTTGTAGCGAGTAAGAAAACAACTGAACAGAAAAAGGTGGAACTCAAGAAGCGAAGCGAAGAAACAGCAACCCTTATCTCTTTTGGAGAACTGGAAAAGACGCTTGGAGTATGATGAACCGCTTTTTCAGAAAACTCGTATCGTTCCTGGGACAAGACATTGCGATTGACTTGGGAACCGCGAACTCCGTTGTGTACGTGCGCGGCAGAGGAATTGTCATTCAAGAGCCCTCGGTGGTTGCTTTAAACCAGAAGACTGGGCAGATCCTGGCTATAGGGGAAGAAGCAAAGCGCATGGTGGGCAGAACTCCCGGCCACATTGTGGCAACAAGACCCTTGAGGAAAGGCGTCATTTCCGACTTTGAGGTGACCGAGCAAATGCTCCGCTATTTCATTGAAAAGGTTTCCCAAAGCAGGTTGCCTCTGCATCTGGGCCCCCGGGTTATCGTGGGCATTCCGTTCGGAGTCACCGAGGTTGAGAAGAAAGCAGTGCGAGACGCAACCCTAAGCGCGGGAGGAAGGGAAGTATACCTCATTGAAGAACCTATGGCAGCTGCCATAGGCGCGCGATTGACCGTGCAGGAAGCAGGAGGCCATTTTGTGGTGGATATTGGAGGAGGAACCACCGAGGTTGCCATTATCTCTTTGGGCGGCATTGTGCTGGCTAAGTCCTTGAGGATAGCGGGAGATAAACTGAACGAGGATATTATTCAGTTCGCACAAGAGGAGTATAAACTGCTTATTGGCGAGCGGACCGCGGAAACAGTGAAAATAGGCATTGGGTCAGCTTACCCTTTGAAAGAAAGGAAAGAAACCGCGTTGAGAGGAAGGAACCTTGTGACCGGGCTTCCAGAAGAAATTATGGTGTCTGACGAGGATATTCGAAAAGCCATGGAGAAAAGTGTGCGCCAAATAGTGAACACTGTTAAGGAAGCGGTTGAAGAAACGCCGCCTGAGCTCTTAGCAGACATTATGTCCACTGGCATTTATCTCTCAGGAGGAGGAGCTTTGCTTCGCGGTTTAGACATCTTAATTACCAGGGAGACCAAAATTCCTACCAAGGTGGTGGAAGATCCCTTGACCGCTATGGTGCGGGGAGCAGGCCTGGTGCTGGAGAATCTCGACGAATTGAACGAAGTGTTGGTAGAAACAGAAGATCTGGAACCGCCCCGATGATTACCAAAGAACAGGTAGTACATATAGCGAAATTGGCGCGCTTGAAACTCACGGAAGAGGAAATAGTGAAGTTCCAAAAAGACTTTTCTTCCATTCTGGATTATTTTGGCATTTTGCAATCCTTGGATACTAAGAACGTGGAACCTCTGACTCACTCGGTTGCGGCAGAAAACGTGGAGCGTGAGGATGTTGAGCGAGAAGCGGATCCTGCGTTCTCCCAAGAGCTCGTTGATATGGCTCCAAGCCAAGACCAAGGGTTCTTGCAGGTAAAAGAAGTATTTGGAAATGACAAATAACATGGAACTGGGAACACTTGGAATAAAAGACATACAAGAAGGGCTGCAGAAGAAGACATTTTCCGCAACAGAACTCGCAGAAGCTTCATTTTCCGCTATTCGCGAAAAAGACCCCAAGATACACGCCTTTTTGGAGGTGACTGAAAATCTCGCGCTCGAGCAGGCAGCAGCCGTGGATAAAAAAGTCGCGAACAAAGAAAAGCTGGGAGCATTGGCAGGAGTGCCCTCTGCGCTCAAAGACGCCATTCTGGTCAAAGGCGTGAGGGCAACTGCGGGTTCCCGCATGCTTGAAAACTACACCGCGCCCTATGACGCGACTGTCGTCGAAAAACTGAAAGGAGCCGACGCACTGCTGGTCGGGAAAACGAACATGGATGAGTTTGGCATGGGAGCTTCCACCGAGAACTCCGCGTTCGGAGTGACACGAAATCCATTAGACGAAGAACGGGTTCCTGGAGGAAGTTCAGGAGGGAGTGCAGCAAGTGTGGCAGCAGGAGAAGCGGTAATCGCGCTGGGCGAAGACACAGGCGGCTCCATTCGCTTGCCTGCTTCTTTTTGCGGGCTGGTTGGTTTGAAGCCAACATACGGCGCTGTTTCCCGGAACGGCATCATTGCCTTGGCTTCTTCGCTTGACCAGGTGGGGCCGTTCGCGCGTACGGTAGAGGATTGCGAGATTGTTTTTGACGTAATTCGAGGAAAGGATCCGCTCGACGCAACGAGTGTTGACGCGCAAGTCCAAGATCCAAATTTCAAAATCCAAAACCTGCGTATCGGAGTTCCCAAAGAATACTTTGGAGAAGGACTTGATCCAGTAGTAGGGGATGTTATCAAAAATACACTTAAGAAGCTCGAAGACGCGGGAGCAAAGCTCGTGGAGGTAAGCATTCCCCATGTTCAGTATGCGCTTGCCGCGTATTACATTATCAATACGTCTGAAGCGTCTGCCAATCTTGCGAGGTATGACGGCATACGCTATGGTTTTTCAAAAGCAGGGAACACGCTTCTGGAAACGTATCTCGAAAGCAGGGGAGAGGCGTTCGGGACAGAGGTGAAACGAAGGATCATGCTGGGCACCTATGCTTTATCTGCGGGGTATTATGATGCATACTATATCAAGGCCCAGAAAGTGCGCACCCTGTTGAAGCAGGATTTTGAGAAGGCGTTCGAAGAGGTTGATGTGATTGCGGGGCCCGTGAGCCCGTTCCTGCCCTTCAAGATAGGAGAAAAAATGCAAGATCCCTTGGCAATGTATCTGGTTGATATTTACACCGTGAGCGCGAACCTAACAGCGCTTCCCAGCCTCTCGGTGCCTGCGGGCAAGGCAGAGAATTTGCCAGTGGGCTTGCAGTTAATGGCTCCCGCGTTCCAGGAAAACCTCTTATTCAAAGCGGGAAGCGTGGTGGAAGCGTTGAAGTAACATATGCAAGATCCAGGAGTAGTAATTTTTGGAATACTGTCTTCGTGGGTGAACAGCCCCCGCATTCAGGAGATGCTGTTTTTACCCAAATTGGTGTTGATGCCTCTTGGGCTCTTCTTCCTGTTTTTCATCATTTTCGCTTCATTCAAAAGCAGCTGGTTCTATTACCTCGTTCTGGTTGACGCAAAAGAATGGTTCACGTTTCGCGCCTTTGGCTTGAGGAGAATGGCTTCGAGGTGGCAGCAGGCGATAGGCCGTTTGGAAACCGCGAACGAGGCAGAGTACAAGCTCGCCATTATTGAAGCAGACGCCATGGTTGACGAAGCCTTGAAACGTTTGGGGTTTGGCGGCCAAACCATGGAGGAGCGCTTGCAGAACATCTCTCCTCTCGTGTTCACCAATCTTCAGGAACTCAAAGACGCTCATCGTTTGCGCAACAATATCGTGCATGACCCCAATTTTCTTTTGAGCATGGATCAAGCCAGAAGAGCAATGGGCGTGTACCAGCAATCTCTCACCGAGCTTGATTTAATCTAAGTTCTCGCTTGCGAGAACTTGCTTTCATCTAATTTCTCTGGTATCGTAACTACGCGGAGAAGTGGTTCGGTAACCATCCGAGGCCCATAACCTTGGGATTCGGGTTCAACTCCCGGCTCCGCAACACTTCGTCGCTACCGCTCCTCAGTGCCTTCGGCCTTAGTATATAAAGGCGACGAAGTCGCTGAACGCAGTGAAGCGATACCATATAATTAATATTGCCGGTGTAGCTCAGCGGTTAGAGCGCTGGAATCATAATCCATTGGTCGGGGGTTCGAATCCCTCCACCGGCACAGAATTTACCCAAAGGTAAATTTGCAATTTCCAAACGCGTTGTAAGAAAGCGTAAGCTTGTACGTCGTGATTTAAAGGAAATTGTGTGCGGGCGTAGCTTAGCTGGCTCAAAGCGTCTGATTGTCAGTCAGAAGATCGCCGGTTCAAATCCGGTCGCCCGCGCCACGTAATACATTGCATCTCTAATGAGGCTTTTTATTTTCCAAAAGATATGATATAATGGCGGTAGCGAAGGAGACGAGGAAATGCGACTCTGGCCGAGAAAATTGAAGTTGCACCGTGAGAGTAGGCTCCAGAGATTTTTATCTCAACTCGAGTTCGAGATGTTCACCGTTGAGCACGACCACGAGGGCTCCGGCGGATTGCGGCCCGTACGCGACCGTACCGGAAGACTTCTTGGCCATGTCGATTCAACCGGTGTCTGCTTTGTCTATGTTCGTGAGGACGCAAAAAAGATACCCGCAGTCCAACACGTAATCGATATAGTCAGGCAGTTGAATAAGAATGGAGTGCATATCGCGTTGTCAGACGGCGGCAAGCGCCAAGAAGTCGAAGCCCAAGCTGGGTAATCCACCCAGCCTTTTTTATTTACAAAAGCGAAAAACTTTGATACATGAAAGATGGTACATTTTAACGCGAATAGGACGGCTGGAGGATTCTGCAAAATGGTAACGGTACGCGAGCCGATCGTGATGCTTCAAAATCTTGGAATGATTCGTAAAGGCCATTATGTCTATGCGGATTCTTCCCATGGAGAATTCTACGTAGCACTCAGCAAGGGAAAAACTGAGTCTGCGGAGCTCCCAGACGAGTTAGTGGAACTTTGTCACGCAATGGCGAGATTTTCTGCAGATGGCGTGGAGGTTGTCGTAAGTGCGCCAAGTGGCGGAACTGCGATTGGGAAGTGCGTGGCAGAGTATTTAAGCGAATTGCTTGGCAGGAAAATCCCGTTTGTCCTACTGGAAAAAACTAAAGATAATCTTCTCGCCATTCGGCCTGAAGATGTTTCGCGCGTAGAACGAAGATCGGTGCTGATTGTTGATGACGTTCTTCACCATGGAACCACTGTGCGGCGAGTACTCCAAATAGTGCGTGGAATCCGCGGAACGATTGCAGGTGTTTCAGTTGTGTGGAACAGAGGCGATCTTACGCCTTCTGACTTACTCGTTCCATTCCTCTACGCACCGATTAAGCACAAGCTCGTTTCGTACCTTCCTTTCGGCTTTCCTTTGCCGTGTCCACTTTGCGAGGAAGGCGTTCCCATCAACACCGACCTGGGCCATGGCAAAGAATTCCTGGCCCGCAAGTCAGCCGCCGGCTAACCCCCGCGGCTTTTTTCTTTTAAAATGAGCTTAAAACTAGGCGAAGCCTAGGTGTGGATAACTTGGGTGGACGAGGTTGATTTTCCCTTTATTTTAAGCTAAAATACCTATATGGCTTTGAATGTAAAAACACTGGAAAATAGGGCGAAAAAGACGCTTTTGGAAGCGCAAGATCTCGAGCAATTGGAAGGTGTTTTCAAGCAGTATTTGGGCTCAAAAGGGGAGTTGACCCTGTTTTTGCGCTCTCTGGCTAAACTTCCCAAGGCAAAGCGCAAATCCGCGGGAAAGGCGGCAAACGAGGCAAAGGCCACGCTTTCGATTGTTTTCGAAGAGCAGAAAAAGAAGCTGCAAAAGGGGAGTGCCCAAAAAGGGCAAGAACCTTTTGACGTAACTGCGCCTGGAACCAGAATAGAAAGAGGGCATTTGCACCCCATTACCTTGGTGCAGAGAAGAGCTGAGAACATTTTCCGCTCCATGGGTTTTGAGATAGCCCAGGGCCCTGAGATCGAAACCGAGTGGTACAACTTTGACGCGTTGAATATAGCGAAAGACCATCCTGCGAGAGATATGTGGGACACGTTTTGGTTAAAACCCCAAAATCAAAGAGAGCGTCTGCTTTTACGAACGCACACGAGCCCGGTGCAGATTAGGTATATGGAGAGCCATGAGCCGCCCTTGCGGATCATCAGCCCGGGGAGGTGTTTTCGCTACGAGGCAACAGACGCGAGTCATGAGTTCAACTTCTACCAGCTGGAAGGTCTTATGGTGGGGAAAGACGTTACCGCGAGCAATTTCAAAGCTGTCATTCAGGAGTTTTTGACAAGATTGTTCGCCAAGCCCGTTACCGTGCGCTTGCGCCCCACGTATTTCCCGTTTACGGAACCCTCTTTTGAAGTAGATGCAAGCTGTGTTATCTGCCAGGCGAAAGGATGTTCTGTGTGCGGGGGGGATGGATGGCTGGAACTCATGGGAGCAGGTATGGTGCATCCCAATGTGTTAAAAGCAGTAGGATATAACCCAAAAGATTGGACTGGGTTTGCCTTTGGGGTAGGCATTGAAAGGTTAGCTATGCTTAAGTACAGGGTCAATGACATTCGGCTGTTTTTTGGCGGTGACCTGAAATTCCTTCAGCAATTCTAGTATGATATTTTCCTACAACTGGCTCCAAGAATTCCTGAAAACGCCTCTTCCCAAAGCAGAAAAGCTGCGTGATGATTTGGCATTGCATGTGTTTGAGGTGGAAAGCATGGAGAAACAGGGGAGCGACGTTCTCTTGGATGTTTCCATTCTTCCCCAGCGCTCAGATTGTCTTTCACACATGGGTTTGGCTAGAGAAATAGCCGCGATTGAGAAAAAAGAACTTGTGGAGCCAGAGGGGTTGGCATTAAAAGCGCAAGAAGGAGAGCTTCCTGTTTTAAAGGTTTCTGTAGAAGACCGCATATTGGTTCCTAGGTATTCTGCTCTTGTAGTTCAAGGAGTTTCGCTCTCCGCTTCTCCTCAGTGGATGCAGCAGCGTTTGGAGGCGTTGGGAATAAACTCCATTAACAACGTGGTTGATATTACCAACTACGTCATGCTGGAGCTGGGCCAACCCTTGCACGCCTTTGATTTCAACAAAATCCAGGGAAACGCCATGCATATCAGGGGCGCAAAAAAAGGAGAGAAGCTCGTTTTGCTTGATGACACAGACATGCAGCTTCCCAAAGGAACGCTCATTATTGAAGACGCAAGCCGTATTGTTGATTTGGCAGGAATCAAAGGAGGAAAGGTGAGCAGTATTGGAAAAACAACCAGGAATATCGTATTGCAGGCTGCGGTGTTCGATAGAAAGAAGATCTACCAAACCAAAAAACTCATTAACTACCGAACCACAGCCGCAGACCTCTACAGCCACGGCATTGACCCTAACCTTACAATGACTGCTCTGGAGCGCGCCGCGTTCTTGCTGGCAAAATACGGGGGAGGGAAAATCGTGCAGGTTGTTGATTTATATCAGAAGCCAAAAAAACCTTCTCTGGTACTGTTTCCCAAAGACGCCACGGAAAAGCTGTTGGGAACAAAGATTCCGCAAAAAGAATCCGATGACACGCTGAAGCGCCTGGGTTTCAAAGTAACGACAAAAGGAGTGCAGGTTCCAACATGGCGTGACGATGTAGCTATTGTTGAAGATTTGGTTGAGGAAGTGGGGAGAATGCACGGTTTTCACGCTATTCTGGCAACATTTCCCAAGGAGCGGATTGCTCCTCCTCAAGAAAACCAGAATCAGGTTTGGCAGGAGCAGCTCCGCGACGCATTTCAAGAAGCTGGCTTCACGGAAACCTACTCCTACTCCTTTGTGGGAGAGAAAGACGTGTTGCTTCTGGAGTATTCTTCAAAAGACAAAGAAAACCTGGTTGAGGTGCAAAATCCCATCAGCGCCGACTATCGATATTTGAGAATGAACCTGCTGGATAATCTACTCAAGAGCGTTGCTTTGAATGACAAACCCATGCAAGGCAAATCCATTCAACTGTTCGAACTGGGCAATGTGTTTTCTCAAGGGATAAAGCAGCCAGTGGAACAGGGCAGGGTTGCAGGTGTTTTGAGTTCCTCTCGCACGCCTTCGCAAGCGTTTTATGAAATGAAAGGCATTGCTGACCTGCTGTTTTCAACCCTTGGCGTCACAGACAGCTGGTATGACGAGTTTGAACCACAGCCAGACGAGGGACGGCAGTCGTTGTGGACCCAAGGCAGGAGCGCTGAGATAAAGATTGGAAAGAATACAGAGATAGGATTTTTGGGACAGATAAATCCAGAGGTATCTAAGAATCTTGGCATATCCCGGCCTGTTGTCGCTTTTGAAATCAATCTGAAGCAGCTTTTAGAGCATGCTCTGGAAGAGCGGGAATACAGGCCAGCTTCCCGTTTTCCTCCCGCGTTGCGGGATATCGCGGTGATGGTTCCTTTGGAAACACGAGTGGTGGATATCATGAATGTTATGGAAACAGCAGGAGGAGAAGAGGTGGCGGACATTGATGTGTTCGACATATTCGAGGGCCAGGGATTGCCCGAGGGAAAAAAGAGTTTGGCATTCCATGTCGTGTACCAGGCAGAAGACCGGACATTAACCAACGAAGAAGTCGAACGGTTCCAAAGAAAAATAGTAACAGCCCTGGAAACGAATCCGGGCTGGGAAGTAAGGTAATCTATGGCAAAAGAAAAAGCAGCGGCAAAAACAGCGGAGTACACGGCAAAAGACATTTATGTTCTGGAAGGGCTCGACCCGGTGCGAAAGCGCCCCGGCATGTATATTGGTTCAACCGGGCTTGATGGCTTGCACCATTTGGTGTGGGAAATCGTTGACAACTCTTTGGATGAGGCCATTGTCGGGCACGCGAAGAACATTCATCTTACGTTGTTTCCCGACAACAAGGTTCGGGTGCAGGATGACGGAAGAGGGATTCCGGTAGACACGCACCCCCAGACCAAGAAGTCTGCCTTGGAAACCGTGCTCACCACGCTCCACGCGGGAGCCAAGTTCGGCGGCAAGGCATACCAGGTTTCAGGAGGATTGCACGGCGTGGGTGCTTCTGTGGTGAACGCGCTCTCTACGTATATGAAAGCAACTGTGTGCAGGGAAGGGGTGAGATACGAGCAGGAATACAGCCAGGGCAAGGCGAAAACGAAGTTAAAGAAAGTGGGAGCGTGCAGGGAACGGGGAACCACCATTGAGTTCGACCCGGATCCCACCATTTTCCCAACTATCAACTTTGAGGAAAAGCGCATTCTCAGCCACTTGCGACAGCAGGCCTATCTGACATCAGGAGTGCGCATCACGGTAGAAGATCAGCGTGAAAAAGGCAAAATGCCCTACACCTTCTATTTTGAAGGAGGATTGGCTTCGTACGTTCGATACCTCACACATGGAAGAAAGGCGCACCATGAGAACATTTTCTACGCCAAAGGGGAGCGTGATGAGATTTTGGTGGAGGCCGCGTTCCGCTACACCGAAGAGTTTGAAACCTTGGAAGAGAGTTTCGCGAACAACATCAACACTCCCGAAGGAGGAACGCACTTGACCGGCTTTCGAACCGCGTTCACCAGGGTTATTAACGACTACGCGAAACAGCATAACCTTATTAAGGGCGAAAACGAGGGCTTGACTGGAGAAGACGTGCGGGAAGGGTTGACTTCTGTTGTTTCGGTGAAAATAAAGGAGCCGCAGTTTGAGGGCCAGACCAAGGCAAAGCTTGGGAATCCCGAGGCAAAGAACGCGGTGGAAGCTGTGGTCGCGGAAGGATTGAAAGATTTCCTTGAACGGAATCCCCAGGATGCCAGACTCGTCATCGAGAAATGCTTCCTGGCAGCAAAAGCACGCAAAGCCGCAAAAGCTGCACGCCAGACCGTGTTGCGAAGAGGAATCCTCGAAGGCTTGGCGCTTCCCGGAAAACTCGCAGACTGCTATTTGAAAGACCCTGAACAGTCAGAGCTCTATCTTGTGGAAGGAGAGAGCGCGGGCGGCTCTTCAAAGAACGCCCGAGACCGGAAATTCCAGGCAATTCTGCCCTTGCGCGGAAAGATTCTGAACGTGGAGCGCGCGCGGCTTGACCGCATGCTCGACTCAGCTGAAATCAAGGCCTTGGTTATTGCCTTGGGAACAGCCATTGCCCAGGATTTTGACATCACCAAGCTTCGTTACCACCGGATTATCATCGCGACAGACGCCGATGTTGACGGCTCGCACATTCGAACCTTGCTCTTAACGCTGTTCTACCGCTATTTCAAACCCATTATTGAGGCAGGGTACCTCTATATCGCGCAACCGCCTTTGTATAAAATCCAGCAGGGCAAGCATATTGAGTATGCCTATGCAGAAGAGCAGAAAGACAAGGTGGTGGCGCAGCTCAAGAAGGAAAAAGCGGGAAGCATGAACATTCAGCGCTATAAAGGCTTGGGAGAGATGAATCCTTCAGAGTTATGGGAAACCACCATGAACCCCAGGAACCGGGTGCTCTTGAGGGTAACCATTGATGACGCAGCTGCTGCTGACCGCATCTTTGACATCCTAATGGGCGACGAAGTCATGCCCAGGAAGAAGTTCATCCAAACCTACGCCAAATCGGTGCGTAATCTTGACATTTAAACTCATTCGTGTATACTAGGCCACAGGAAGGCCTTGGGGCCTTTTTAAATACCACATATGTTTCAGAATATTATTCCATTCCTGAAAGAGGTACGCGTGGAAGCCAGGAGAGTGAACTGGCCCTCGCGCCAGGAAACCATTAAAAACACCTTGGTGGTGCTGGGATTTACCGTCGCGGTGGCGCTTTTCCTGGGCGCGTTCGACTTTTTGTTCACTCAGGTGTTGGAGCGTTTCTTCATTTCGTAACATGCCAAAGCAGCAAATCTCAACAGAGCGAAGCTGGTACGTCATCCACACGTATTCTGGATACGAGGATGCCGTTGCTCGAAACCTCAAGCAGAGGATTGAGTCTTTGGGCATGCAAGACAAGATTTTCAACGTGCTCGTTCCCAAGGAAAAGAAGATAAAGATAAAGAACGGGAAGCGAAAGGTAGTGGAAGAGAAGGTGTACCCGGGGTACGTGCTGGTGGAAATGATCGTGACTGACGACTCATGGTACGTTGTGAGAAACACTCCCAATGTGACAGGATTCGTTGGTTCTGGTACAGTACCCATTGCCGTTGAGAGTACTGAGATCGATTCTTTGAAAAAGAGAATGGGCGTGGAAGCACCGCAGTACGAGATTTTGGTGGCGCTGAATGACGCGGTGCGTATTATAGACGGCCCGTTCAAGGATTTGGAAGGCAAGGTTTCGGATATTGATTCAGAGCGCGGAAAGGTGAAAGTGTTGGTGAACATGTTCGGAAGAGACACTCCAGTGGAACTGGATTCTCTCCAGATAAAGAAACTGTAATACCATGGCAAAAAAGATAAAAAAAGAAGTGAGATTGCACATCGCGGCAGGAGCAGCGACTCCCGCGCCTCCGGTAGGCCCGGTGCTGGCGCAGTATGGATTGAACATCGGGGAGTTCTGCAAGAACTTCAACGACGCGACCAAGGCAAAAACAGGATTCAAACTGCCTGTTGACGTCATTATTTATGAAGACAGGAGTTACGAGTTCCGAGTGCATGAGCCTCCGGCTTCTGCATTACTCCGCAAGGCAGCTGGTATTGAAAAGGGTTCTGGAGTTCCCAACAAGACAAAAGTGGGGAAAATAACCCGGGCCCAGCTGCAGGAGATAGCGAAACAGAAAATGGCAGACTTGAACGCAGACAGTATGGACGCGGCAAGCAGGATTATTGAAGGAACCGCGAAGAATATGGGTATTACGGTTGAGTGACGGTTCATTCTTTCTTTGAATTCCGATTGAAATACTGAAAAGGTCGGGATATAAACCCAGAAGAAAATAATTACTATGGACGAATTGGAAACAAAAGTCACTCCTGAAGAAGGAGCCGGTACAGAAGGCGAAACGCCTTCTGTGCCTACCGAAGGAGTGTAGTTCAACCGCAAAGCCCCCCGTCATTCGACAGGGGGTTTTGCTTTTTGAAACGGTTGTGATAGTGTAGCGCACATAGTTTGTAGTAGTTCTTTTTGGAGGGGTAGTCATACCATGAGACGGCAAAAATCCGTAATCCTGGTCATTGCTTCCTTGCCCCATAGCCGGAGGCTCATGAGCCTGCATCTTGGAGTCGACTACGAGGTTCTGACCGCTTCTGACGTGCCAGAAGCTCGTAATGTCTTCACTGAAGCTCAGCCGGATTTGGTCATTGTGGATGTTGACATGCCGGGAGACGAAGGGTTTGTGTTTTGCAAACGCCTTCGGGCATTTTCTGATGTTCCGCTCATCGTTCTGTCCTCACGCGCGAAGGAATCAGACAAAGTCACGGCGCTCGAACTAGGAGTTGATAATTATCTCACGAAGCCCTTTGGTATGGGTGAGTTCCAAGCAAGAGTGCGTGCGGTGTTACGTCGTACGGAGGAGAGTCGGGATATCGGGAACGGCAAGTATGAATTTGACGAACTTTCGGTTGACCTCGGCAGGAGACGCGTGACAAGTCGGGGCAAGGAAGTAATGCTCACGCCCACAGAGCTTGCATTACTGTCTGTGTTTGTACGCAACGCAGGAAAGATGCTCACGCATCGCTACGTACTGGAAGAGGTGTGGGGTAGCGCGTACACGGAAGAGCGGGAGTACCTGCGCGCCTACGTGTACAACCTTCGCCGCAAGATCGAACCCAACGCACGCGTGCCTCGGCACATCCTCAATGCGCCCGGCGTCGGGTATCAATTTGCTCCCGCAATCGGCAACCAGCACGCTGACGTATTGGCGAGTACCAGTTCCGCCAGTTAATCCTGGGCGGTGAAGTAGCATCCGCTACTCCCGCCCTCTTTTTTATTTCAAACTAAGCTTCGCTTAGTTATCCACACCTTAACCTGGTTTAGGATGTTGACTTTTAAAGAGTTTGACAGTTTGAGCGATATTTAGTACAGTGCGTCCAGTTCGGAAGAACTGAATTCCACTGGTACAAAGAGCTTAGTTAGTTTAAGGAGGAACAGATGCCGTTAGTAGAGGTTCGGTATAAGGGAGACCGTGTATCCGGGGGTCACATCAGAAATCTCGTAAGGAATGTTCTGCCTCTCGAGGTCGCCAAGGCTCTCCATATCGAGGAACATTCCGATGCACATCTCGTGCCAGGGGATATCGAGGTGTGGGTGAACACGACTGGTGGATTTGATGTCCAGGCGCAGGATGTGGCGATCGTCATTCACGCAACCGACTTTGAGCCACGCAGGGCACGGCTCAAGGTTGCCACGGCTCAAGTGGCTGCGGCAGTTAAGGAAGCACTGCCACTAGGACTGACTGGCTATGTCTGGATCCTCCTCTCGCCTGCCGAATTCGTGGAGTTCGGCAAGAAGTGAAATTCAGTCCTCCAAAGCATTGTTGCCGCGGAGGATTTTTCTTTTGAAAAGTTTTGTGAAATAGGGTAGAGTGGGCGATATGGAAAAAGTGCTCATCCTACATATCCCCGTCATCCACAAGGGGTATTTGGACTTTTTGAGGAAGAATCGGAAAAGCGTTTCCCATGTATATATCCTTTGCAGTGATTTTCTTAGTGAGCTTACTGAATTCAAACCAGATATCGCGTCATTAGATACGGAGGCCGCAAAAACCCTTTTACAGAGTCTTGGTTTTGAGAACGTTTCAATACTTACCAAAGAGAATGTTGGGGAAACAAAAAGAAAGACGCTTTTACTGGTGAACGACGAGATTTCGCGCAACCTCTATGAACGGTATTTCAAAGATCAGCCCGTAGAATGGGCTTCAGTGTTTCTTCGTTGGGACAAGAGCACTGTTGAGGCAATTATGCCGCTTGAAGGAGTTGAAGTATCGCACGAGCCTTTTGATATTGAGATGTTTGGGGAAGCGTTGAAGGAAGCACAGAAAAGCGGGGACTGGTGGAGACAGGTTGGCGCGGTTCTGGTGAAGGATGGAAAGGTTATCTTGCGCGCATGTAACCAAGGCATGCCTTCAGACCACACGCCCTATCAAGCAGGAATGGTTCGCGATCTCTATAAAGCAGGAGAAAAACAGGAACTCTCTAATACCATTCATGCCGAACCCAGGCTCATTGGAAATGCCGCAAAAGAGGGGATAGCGCTTAAGGGAGCTTCTCTTTACGTTACCCACTTTCCGTGCGCAGTGTGCGCGAAAACAGTCGCGTGTTCTGGCATCAGTCGCCTGTATTTCAGGGAAGGAGCTTCCACGCTCGACGGAAAACAAGTAATGGAATCTGCGGGCATTACTCTCGTGCACGTTCCCGCGTAGTTTGACTTTTCGGTATTTTAGCGTATCCTTGCGGGTAGCACGGGTTGCAACGGATTAAGGGGAAGCGGCAATGCCACAGATCGTGTGCATGAAGAATGTTCTGCGGTATTACAGGGAAAGACCCGAACTTGTCGAAAAGAATAGGCGGATTGAGGAAAGCGGCAGATGTCCATTTTGTCCAGAAGGTCTCAAGAGCGAAGGATTCCAAATTGTTGGCGAAACAACAAGTTGGACCATCGCTTCGAGTCAATTTCCATACAGGGGATCAGATGTTCACCTGCTTGTACTTCCAAAACGCCACGTCATCACTTCTTTAGATCTCACTTCTTGGGAATGGGAACAGTGGCCAGAGATATTGCGCATTGCCACTACTGAATTCCCGTTTCTTACTACTGGATTCGGTCTGGCGATGCGTGAAAATGTACTTGGCGGAGTTACGTTGTATCACCTGCATTTCCACCTCATCGTGCCCAAGGCCAACGCGGAGGGCGGCGCGGAAGTTCCAGTCAACTTCGCAATAGGATGACAAGAGTTTCAGCCAAAGCAATATGAGCTAACGCATGCGCTAGCTCATTTTTTATTCGTGTGGTATAAAACGTACATGAAACAGTATCTCGACCTTCTTTCTCACGTACTTGAGAATGGGGAGAAGAAAGGAGACCCCCAGGGAGTGGGGAATATTGCGGTGTTGGGCTATCAGATGAGGTTTAAAATGGATGACGGGTTCCCTTTGCTCACCACCAAGAAGCTCTCGTTCAAGTCTATCGCCTATGAACTGTTATGGTTCATTAAAGGAGACACGAACGTGAAATATCTGCAAGACCACGGTGTCTCCATATGGGACGAGTGGGCAACCCCTGAAATGTCTGCAAAGTACGGGCACGCGCCCGGAGAGTTGGGACCTATTTACGGGGAAAAGTGGAGGCGCTGGGAGAAAAGAAGCGGGGGAGTTATAGACCAACTGGGCCAGGCAATCGAGGATATTAAGAAAAACCCAAGCTCAAGGCGCTTGATAGTCAATTCGTGGGACCCAGAAGACGTTGATAAGGTGTTTGTTGCTCCTTGCCACTGCTTCTTTAAATTCTTTGTAGCGCAGGGGAAGCTGTCACTTCACCTTTTCCAAAGAAGCGCAGACGTGTTTTTGGGCGTTCCGTATAACATCGCTTCTTACTCGTTGCTTTTGATGATGGCGGCGCAAGCAACGGGTTTGAAAGCGCACGAATTCGTGCATACCTTGTCAGATACCCATTTGTATTTAAATCACTTAGACCAGGCAAAACTCCAGCTGACACGGGAACCAAAGCCCTTGCCCATAATGAAGTTGAATCCGGAAATAAAAAACATCGATGACTTTGATTTCGATGACTTTGAGCTTATTGGGTATGACCCTCATCCTTCGATTAAGGCTCCGGTAGGGGTGTGAACTTAGCCGCCGATAGGGAACTGTACTGTTTGAGTGCGGTTTTTTGTTTTCAGAAGGGGAGTGATGATATGGAAATGAAGATGGGCAACAGACGCTCCCGTGAAGTTCGTATCTCCGAATCTTACGGCAACCGCGCCGCCTTGTATCTTGTATTTCGCAATGGCAAAATTCGCCAGTTCGGCAACTTCTTTGAAGTCCTCTTGCTTAAGCTGAGAGAACTTTTCCTTGTGCTTTGTCCCAATAATGAGGAAATGGTGCTTGGTGTGCTTGTAGGGCCAGCTATCTTTCGTAAGAAACCAAAGTTTTCCTTTCTTGAGAATGGGGTTTTTGTGGTAAAGGAAGTTTTCGGGGCAAAAAGGGCACTTTCCCTTCTGATGAATTTCTTTGATTACCTTTTTGTATTCTCCCTTCCTCGCGTTCTTGACGCTGACAACCGATTTTCTCATCCTTTCTTCACGAGCTGCGCGAGCAGAGCGTCGAGATGCTTTTTTACCGTATGCTCGATAATGCCGGTAGACGAGGTTTTTTCCGCCTGGCGAGGCAGAACAACAACCTGTTCCGCGAACTGCTTAATGTCTTCTATCTGTTCCGGAGGATAGCTTTCGGGAGTGGTTATGAATATATGGGGTCTGAGTATTTGCGCCAGTCCATACTGCCATTTCCCTTCCTCATTAATATCGTCCACGAGCGTCACATAGTCAACGCATTCCTGGTATTGGAGCATTTCCATGCGCTCTTCTTGGGGGATGACTGGCCGCAGATCGTTTTTCTTGTAAATCTTGATTCCCCGGTCACTGTCTGCGCCTACCACCAGCACGTCCCCGTGCTCTTTTGCCCGTATAAGGTAGCGAAGGTGGCCCACGTGGAGCATGTCCCAGGAGCCAATGGTACACACAATCCTATGCCCAATAACTTTATGGGCTTCAACGATCCGCTGGAGTTCTTGGTAGTCGAGAATGATGCGATTTTTGAGTGCTTTCATAGATTGTGGTACTATACCATACACGGATAAAAGTAGGCAATATCTTGATGACAACCTTTATTATAGCAGCTCTGAGCGGGGACGGGTTTATCGCAAAAAATCCAAGCCATTCGTCCTTAAGCTGGAGGAGTCAAGGAGATAGGCAGTTTTTCATTTCAAGGACAAGAGAGGCCCGGGTGGTGGTTATGGGTCTCAATACGGCTAAAACCTCAAGGCGGCCCATGCCAGAGCGTCTAAACATCATCTACGCTAAGGGCAAGGAAGAGCTCCCGCAGTGGCAGGAATTTGAAGGGTGGGAAGTTACGCAGAAAGATCCCATTTCCCTCATACAGGAAATCGCAGAAAGAGGGTATGGGGAGGTTGCGATTTGCGGGGGGCAAACCATATACACCATGTTCATGGAGGCAGGAGTGGTAGATAAACTGTATCTAACTATTGAACCAATACTCTTTGGCCAGGGCATGACGCTGTTCAATAAAGAACTTGATATAAAACTAGAACTCGTTGGAACTAAGAAGTTGGGAGAGCAGACACTGTTATTGGAATATAATGTTTTGAAGTAATGGATATGAACTACATTCCCACTATTGGTTTGGAAATTCATGCCGAGCTCAAAACAAAGAGCAAGATGTTTTGCGATAGTAAAAATGATTCTTTGGAAACGCGGCCGAACGTGAACGTGTGCCCGGTGTGCATGGGGCATCCCGGTACCTTGCCTGTTGCGAACAAAGAAGCCATTCAAAAGGTTTTGAAGATCGGCTTGGCGCTCAACTGCTCTATTCCCGAATTCACCAAGTTCGACCGAAAGAACTACTTTTACCCCGACCTTCCCAAAGGGTACCAGATTTCGCAGTATGACATGCCGCTCTGCAAACAAGGGCACCTTGAGATTCTTGGGAAAAAGGTAGGAATCACCAGGGTGCATTTGGAAGAAGATACGGCTCGTTTGGTGCATCCTGAAAAGATGAACCACTCGCTGGTGGATTTTAACCGGGCAGGGGTTCCTTTGATGGAGCTCGTGACTGAACCCGACATAACTTCCTCAAAAGAAGCAAGCGCGTTTGCGAGAGAGCTGCAAACCATACTGCGCTACCTTGATGTATCGAGCGCGGATATGGAAAAGGGGCAGATGCGGGTTGAGGCAAACGTGTCTGTGCGCCCGGAGAGTAAGAAGGAATTGGGAACCAAAGTAGAGGTGAAGAACCTCAATTCGTTCAAGGCCGTGGAAAGCGCCATTGAGTTTGAAATAAAAAGGCAGACAGAAGTTTTGGAGTCGGGCGGAAGCATAAGCCAGGAAACCAGGGGATGGGATGACGCAAAGAACATAACAGTTTCCCAGCGCGAGAAAGAAGAAGCTCACGACTACCGGTATTTCCCGGAACCCGACTTGCCGCCGTTCCGCTTTTCCAAAAAAGAGATAGGGGAATTGAAAAAACAGATTCCCGAACTGCCTCAGGAGCGGAGAACGCGCTTTATGAAGTCATACAAACTTTCGGAGAGCGAAGCAGAGGTGTTTGTGCAGCAAAAGGAACTGGGCCAATACTTTGAGCAGGTTGCTGAGAAACTCAACGATGCCAAAGCAGTGAAGCTTGCCTCAAACTACATCCTTTCGGATTTATTGGGCCTTTTGGAGGGCAAATCTGTCGCGCTCGAGGATTTCTTGGTTGTCCCTGCTGACTTTGCCAAGCTCATGCATCTCATTCACAAGGGAGTAATTTCAAGCGCCATAGCAAAACAAGTATTAAGAGAAATGGTTGCGACCGGAAAAGACCCAGAGCGCATTATTAAAGAAAAGGAGCTTTCGCAAGTCACGGATACTAAGGCAATTGAAGAGATTGCGAAAGACATCATTCTCGCGAACGCAAAAGCGGTTGAGGACTACAAGAAAGGCAAGAAAACCGCTTTGCAATTTCTCATTGGCCAGATGATGGCAAAGACCAAGGGAACCGCGAGCCCGGAAGTGGCAAAGAAGGTTTTGCAGAAGCTTTTGACACGCTAAACAAAAACCGGAGCATTGCTGCGCCGGTTTTCGTTTTATCGGAGAATTATCTCCTGTCCTGCCAGTTGCCGCGAGGAGCGCGAGGCTCCATAGGGCGTGCAGGGTTTACGGTAAGAGTTCTACCTCCTACCTCCTTCCCGTTCCACATCTCAACTGCTTTCTGTGCTTCTTCCGGAGTTGCCATTTCCACAAATCCGAAGCCTTTTGAGCGTCCGGTTGTGCGATCCTGAATGATCGTTGCAGACTCAACAGTGCCAGCTTGAGCAAACAATTCCCGAAGCTCGTCTTCGGTTGTGCTGTAAGGAAGACCTCCTACGTACAATTTCTTTTCCATAGTGTGTGCAATTAATTACTATATACTTCGTGTAAGGCGACCTCCTATACTTTACTGTAA
>MHTR01000013.1 GCA_001823155.1 Candidatus Wildermuthbacteria bacterium RIFCSPHIGHO2_01_FULL_48_25 | reverse complement strand
TTAGGTCACCCCCTTTTTGCTTCCCTTCTTTCCGTTCTTTTTTGCCAAGCTGGTAGAGGTACTTTCCGTACTCTGCCAGTTTGCACACCGGAGGTTCAACCCGTTCTGTCACCTGGATGAGGTCGAGCCCCTTTTCTTTCGCAAGAGAAAGCGCGGCTTCGAGTTTTATGACTCCCACCTGTTTCCCCGTCTCGTCAATGAGGCGTACCTCGGGAGACCGTATTTGATTGTTTACCAGCGTCTTATTCAGATTGTTTAAATTTATGTGCCGAAGGCACTGAGCGAAGCGAAGTGTGGAGGTGGGGAGATTGAACTCCCGTCCAGAAAAGTCCAGAAACATATTCTACAAGCGTATCCCAGTTGGTAGTGAGAGAAGTGTAAACTGGGCAAAACCTTCTCTCTTAAACCCTTTCTTGACGGACAGCTCCCTGGGTTTTTTCAGAAACTGTCCCGATTCTCGATTGTTTGACACCCGGCTCAGCTATCGAGAGTTGCCTGAGTCAGATGGCTTAAACGCTTTTATGCGTAAGCAGGTGCCCGCTGAGGGGCGAATATGTTGGCATTTTTGGTGCCCTCGGTTGTTTTGCGAGCGTCCGAGAAGCTCGGCTTGCCTATGGTTCCTTCACGGTCCTGTCAAAACGTTCACCCCCGCATAACTCTCTGTATCTCGCGGTCAGTTTCCCGTTTTTTGAGCATTTCCCGCTTATCCCACTTTTTCTTAGAGCGTCCCACTGCGAATTCCAGCTTCATTCTTCCAGCAGCAGTACTATACACCGATAAGGGCACGAGCGTCAACCCCCGCTCCTTTATCTTTCCTATCAAGGTAGCCAATTCGCGCTTTTGTACCAGTAGCTTGCGGTCGCGCTTCTGGTTGTAGAACGAAGGGGTGTTGTTGGGCTGATAAGGAGGAATGGTGCTTCCAATAAGCCACAGCTCTCCTTTTTTGAGCCCCACAAAGGAGCCGGCGAGCTGTATTCTGCCTAGGCGTATGCTTTTTACTTCAGAGCCTTGCAATACCAAGCCGCCCTGGAACTTTTCCAGGATCTCAAAGTCAAAGCGCGCCTTTCGGTTTTCCCCAAATACCGCCATGTTTTTATTCTAAGCTAAAATACGATAGCATAGAAGAACTATGATACAGGAAGAACTGAAAAAAACCATTGAAAAGGCGATAGGAGAACGCGCGGTGCTTGAGCATCCCGCAAATCCTGAACATGGTGATTACTCAACCAGCGTTGCTTTGGTATTGGCAACGAAATTGGATAAAAACCCGAGAGCGATCGCTGAAGAACTTGTGTCGAAGATCAGAAGCGAAAAGTCAAAACTCTTCGATCGCGTCGAGATAGCCGGCCCCGGGTTCATCAACTTCTTTCTGAGTAGAGAGTGCCTTTTCAATGAACTCACGAGCATTCTAAGGGAGAAGGAAAAATACGGGCGAAGAAAAATGAAGGGAACCGTTGTTATTGACTACTCCGGTCCAAACATCGCAAAGCCCTTTGGCGTTGGACATTTAAGATCCACCATTATTGGCCAGGTTTTATATAATCTTCACGCGTTTCTGGGATACAAGACCATTGGAGATAACCACATAGGAGATTGGGGAACGCAGTTTGGCAAGTTGCTGTATCAAATAAAAAAAGAAGGGTTGGAAAAAGGAGATTTATCCATACAACAACTTGAGGAACTCTATGTGCGCTTTCACCAGGAAGCAGAGCACGACGAAACCATGGAGGAAGGCGCAAGAGCGTGGTTTAAGAAGTTAGAAGACGGAGATACAGAAGCCCGCCAGATTTGGAAGAAGGCAAGAGATACGAGCCTTAAGGAATTTGAACACATATACAAACTTTTGGAGGTGAAAATAGATAATACACTGGGCGAAAGTTTCTATGAACCCATACTGAAAAACGTTGTCGAAGAGGTGAAGAAAAAGGGGTTGGCAAAGAAAAGCAGAGGAGCTTGGATCGTTGAGTTCCCGAACGAGGAACTTCCCCCCGCGATTCTTCTAAAGTCCGACGAAGCGACCAATTATTTTACCCGGGACTTGGCAACCATACAGTACCGCTTAAAAAAGTGGAAACCCAACCTTATTCTCTACGAGGTGGGCGCGGAGCAGTCTTTGTACCTCAAGCAGTTATTCTGGACCGCGGAGCTGCTGGGGTGGGCAAAGCGAGAAAGATTTCATCATGTTGCGCATGGATTGTACCGTACCAAAGAAGGCAAGTTCTCAACCAGAAAAGGCCAGACCGTCCATTTGGAAGAAGTGCTGGAAGACGCGATTAACCGAGCGAGAGAGATTATTGAGCAATCAGAAACAGCACGGGGATTGCCCACAGAAGAAAAGGAAACAGTGGCAAAAGCAGTGGGAATTGGGGCCGTGAAGTTTAACGACTTACTACAAAACCCTAGCGGCGATATCGTGTTCGACTGGGATAAGATGCTGAACCTCAAAGGGAACTCGGCGCCATATTTGCAATACACCTACGCCCGGGCCAAAAGCATCCTCCGCAAGTCAAACTTGGCCCGGCCAAGTTATTCACACCTTGGCCCGGCCAAGTTTGAAAAGGAGGAGATGGATGTTTTGAGGTATATGTATAGGTTTCCAGAGATTGTGGCAGAAGCGGCAAAGCTTTTTTCACCAAACCTTGTTGCGCAGTTTGCCGTGGAGCTCGCGCAGAAATATAACGCTTTTTACAACAAGCTTCCGGTGCTCCAGGCAGAAACAGAAGAACAGAAACAATTCCGTCTCACCCTCACCTCATCCGTCGCCCAACTCCTCCAAAACAGCCTGCATCTCTTGGGCATCGAAACCCTGGAGCGTATGTAGTCCAAACTGGGATTAGGTCTTGCCTAGTGTGTGGATTATACAAAGCGCCCCCACAAGGGCGCCTTCAATATAAACTAAGCTTCACTTAGTTATCCACACCCCTTCGGGTCTGAAGACCCATCAGGGTCTGAACGACTAGGCGAGACCTAGTCATACAACTAGGCTTAGCCTAGTTTGGTGGAGATTGACAAAATACAGAATAAAAGTAAAAAGGGGGTAGAACGCGAGAGAGAAATGAAGGAGATGCGAAATGGTAACCACAACCCCTAGCTCGGTTGTTGCGAAGACGGGGAGCGAGGATCTAGACGTTGAACTTCTCAGGAAGTGCATACCACACGCGACCATCACTCGGCGAGAGGGAGTGGGAGGCCGATACCGGATAAATTTCTTTGAGATCGTTGATCCAAAGAGGGGTACGAAACTCTTTCTCTCGGAGAGGCATGAGCGGGGCCAAAGCGGATTCGTGCTGAAAATCAATCTTGGCGATCTGCAGTACGAGCCCCATCACGGTGATCATCATCATTTTGCAGACCTTCGCCCGCCACGCATCAAGAAGGTGGTCTACCATATCGACTCTCAAGGAGGGTTCGTCGACTTCTGCAACGGTGAAGACTTGTCGGAAGAAACGTTTGGGGTGAAGAGTCGCATACGCGTCTTTGGTGGATTCTTCGTATCCTGGTAGAGTACCTTAGCAAACAGGGCAACAGTGCGAGGGGGAAAACCTTCCCCTCGCCTTTTTCTTTTGGTTGAAAATGGGGGTTAAGAGTGATACATTGGGGAATATGGAAATCAACTTTCCAAAACTAGAGGAGGAGGTTTTGGAGGTTTGGAAAAAGGAAAAAACCTTTGAAAAGTCTCTCGCAAGGAGAAAAAAGGCTCCAAAGTTTGTGTTTTTTGAGGGGCCGCCCACCGCGAACGGAAGGCCCGGCATACATCACGTATTGGGCCGTTCGTTCAAAGACATTATTCTGCGCTACAAAACCATGCAAGGCTTTTTGGTTAACCGCAAGGGAGGGTGGGATACGCATGGCCTGCCTGTGGAGCTTGAGGTTGAAAGGGAGCTTGGGTTGAAGTCAAAGAAGGAAATTGAGCAATACGGAATCGCTGCTTTCAATAAGAAGTGCAAGGAGTCTGTATGGAAGTACAAAAAAGATTGGGAAAACCTCACCGAGCGCATGGGTTTCTGGCTTGATCTGAAGAACCCGTACATCACCTATGAAAACTCATACATAGAAACCTTGTGGCAGGTTATAAAAACGTTCTGGGAAAAGAAGCTCTTGTACAAAGATTATAAAGTAGTTGCCTATTGCCCACGCTGTGGGACTCCGCTCTCAAGCCATGAAATGGCGCAAGGGTATAAGACGGTCAAAGAACGTTCTGTGTATGTAAAGTTCAAAGTTAAGGATTCAAAATTTAAGCTTCCCGCGAGTACCTCGTTCCTTGCGTGGACCACTACTCCTTGGACGCTGCCAGGGAATGTTGCGTTAGCGGTGCATCCTAAAATTACATACGTTCTGGCACAGAAAGAGAATGAACATTACATTCTTGCAAAAGAACTTGCGGAAAAAATCCTGGGAGAGCATAAGGTTATTAAAACATTTCTTGGTTCTGAATTAATTGGAACTTCATACGTTCCCCTGTTTTCCTTTGGGAAACCGGAAAAAGGAAAGAGGGTATGGGAGGTTGTACTCGCGAATTTTGTTTCAGTGAAAGAAGGGACAGGTATTGTGCACACCGCGGTTGCCTATGGACAGGATGACTTTGAGCTTGGCAAAAAAGAGAATCTCGCGATGCTCCACTTGGTAGATGAGCGGGGAAAGTTCAAAACAGAAGTTGTTCCATGGAAAGGAATGTTCGTAAAAGACGCGGATTCTTTGATCATAGAAGACCTCAAACAAAAAGAATTGCTCTTCAAAGAAGAACTCTATGAACACGAATATCCGTTTTGCTGGAGGTGCAACACTCCTTTGCTGTATTACGCAAAAGAGGGCTGGTTCGTGAACATGCAGAAAGTGAAGAAAGAGATCCTCAAGAACAATGACTCCATTAACTGGATTCCTTCGCATATGAAGAAGGGGAGAATGGGGGAATGGTTAAAAGAGCTCAAGGATTGGGCGTTTTCCCGTGAGAGATATTGGGGAACTCCTTTACCTATATGGGAATGCAAAAAGTGTGGCCATACAGAGGTTATGGGTACGGTCCAGGAGCTGAAAGAAAGAGCTCACGCGTTGCCACGCAATGAAAAAGACGAAATTGATCTCCACCGGCCATATGTTGATGACCTTCGATTTGCGTGCAAAAAATGTAAGACAGGAGTCATGCAGAGAGTGAAAGATGTGGTAGACGTGTGGTTCGACTCAGGCGCAATGCCTTTGGCGCAGAACCACTGGATGGGAGGAGTAAAACCAAAAGAGTTTCCCGCAGACTACATTGTTGAGGGAATAGACCAAACGCGCGGGTGGTTCTATACACTGCTCGCTGTTTCCACGCTTTTGGGATTCAAAGCTCCTTTCAAGAACGTCATTTCCTTCAACCACGTGTTGGACGAAAAAGGAGAGAAAATGTCAAAGTCAAAAGGGAATGTAGTAAACCCCTGGGACATGATACAGAAATACGGGATTGACGCGGTGCGCTGGTATTTTTACACCATAAACAATCCAGGAGACCCGAAGCTGTTCGCCGAAAAAGACATTCAGCAGACAACGCGGAACTTTTTTCTCATCTTCTGGAACTGCTTTGTGTTTTACGACACGTACAAAGCCCGCCCCAGACCAGGTTTAGGACGGAATATTCTGGATCAGTGGATACGCTCAAGGCTTTGCGGAGTAACAGAAGAAACAACAAAGAAACTCGACGCATATGACGTAACTGGAGCCGCGCGAGCGCTTCAAGATTTCGTTGTGAATGATCTTTCCCTTTGGTATATCCGCAGGTCTCGCCAAAGAGCAAAAGAAGCATCTGCTACTCTTCGTTTTGTGCTTTCTGAAGTTTGCAAATTAAGCGCGCCCTTTATTCCATTTCTTTCCGAACATATTTTCAAAAATCTCGGGGAAAAGGCAAGCGTGCATCTCGAGAATTGGCCCAAAGCCTTAAAATCTTTACGCAATGTGGCGCTTGAGCAGGAAATGGCAGAAGCAAGGGTCCTTGTTGCTAAAGCCTTGGCAGAAAGAGCAAAGGTAGGAATTAAAGTGCGTCAACCCCTGCAAGAATTAAAGGTAAAAACCCCTGCCTCGAGGGCAGGCAGGCAAAAGCAAAAACTCAGAGACGAAATCCTTAACCTGGTTAAGGATGAAGTGAATGTGAAAGAGATCACGTTTGACGCAAAGCTCAGGCAAGAAGCTGAACTTGATACGCGCCTGACCCCCGAACTGAAAGAAGAAGGAACGCTTCGCGAAATTACGAGAGCTGTGCAGGGAATGAGGAAAGACGGGGGTTTTACGCCTTCCCAAAAAGCGATGCTTCGTTATCAGGGAGACCCAGAGCTCTCAACCCTTTTGCTGAAGCACAAAACAGCTTTGCAAAAGCAGCTTAACATCGCCAGTATGGAACAGGGGATTCCTGAAGGTCAAAACAAAAAACAACTGGTTGTTGAAGAGAAATTGCTATGGCTATCCATTACCGGACCCAAGGCATCATTTTAAAAAAACGGGAGGTGGGAGAGGCAGACCGTATTTTCACGTGCTTTACCAGGGATTTTGGGAAAGTGAGTTTGGCTGCGCCAGGAGAGCGAAAGATAACCTCAAAGTTGAGAGGGGGTTTGGAAGTACTGTGCCTTTCTGAAATTGAGTTTGTGGAAGGGAGGAGGAGCACAGTTATCGAAGCATCTCTGGTGAATGGGTACCAGCTCCTCAAAACAGATTTAGCGCGAATGCGCGCCGCGCTCCGCGTAGCTGAAACCCTCCATGCTTTTTTGAAAGGCCAGGCCCAGGATGAAAAGGTGTGGAAACTACTCAAGGAAACCTTGGACACACTGAACGATCCCGCGGTTTTGCCCCAAACCTGGTCACCCCTGTACTATTACTTCTTCTGGAACCTTGTTTCCCTGCTTGGGTTCAAGCCCGAACCCCGCAATATTCCAAAAGAGATTTCGTCAGTTGTTTCTGCTGCGCTTGAACAGCCCTTAAAGCAGTTCATGGAGACGCACAGTTCCTTTTCCCAAGAGTCTTCGCTTGCCAGCTTCGCGAGAGCGCATTTCCTTGCAATCACAAAAGGAATACAATAGTATTGGGAGTTATGAAACGGTTTTTCTTCTTTTTCATGTTCTTGGCCCTGCTTTTGGTGATAGCAGGCATTTGGTCGTGGCAGCAGAACCGGTACTCCAAGGGAATTTTGCGTTTGGAGGTTATTGCTCCCTCTGAAGTTACGATGGGAGAGGAAATAACCTACACCGTGCGCTGGAAGAACAACGGAAACACTTCTTTGGAAAATCCAACGCTCGTGTTTGAGTACCCGCAAGGTTCGCTTCCTACAGACGGCGAGCAAACGCGCATTACCGAGTCATTGACCGAAATATATCCCGGGCAGGAGCAGACCAGGCAGTTCAACGCCCGGCTTTTTGGGAAAGAGGGCGAGGTAAAAGAAGCAAAGGCCTTCTTGAACTACAGCCCCAAGAACCTGAGCGCTCGCTTTGAAAGCGAAACCAAAGGCACGTCTGTCATCACATTCGTTCCTTTGAACTTTGAGCTCGACCTTCCTTCTCGCACCGAGAGCGACCAGCAGTTCCAGTTCGCGCTCAACTACTTCTCAAACTCCGAGTTCCCTTTGGCAAACCTGCGCATTAAGATCGAGTATCCTAGTGGTTTTGCGTTCAAAGACGCCAGCCCCCGGCCTTTGGGAGAAAACGAATGGAAGGTTGGTGTCTTGAATAAGGCGGAAGGGGGCAGGATTTCAATACGCGGAACCCTGCAGGGAAAGCTGGAGGAGCTAAAAGTATTCAAAGCAACCCTGGGAAGCTGGAAAGAAGGAGAATTTACGCTCTTAAAAGAGGTGACCAAGGGGATTGCCATTGCCGAGCCCCAACTCCAGATAACCCAGCTTATCAATGGCAACGACCCTTCGGTAGTGTCACCCGGAGACCTGTTGCATTATGAGATCCAGTTCAAGAACGTGAGCGGCAGGAATCTTGAGAACCTGTTTTTGATAGTGAACCTTGAAGGCAAAGCGTATGATTATGGCAGTTTGCGCTCGCCCGTTGGCCTGTACCAATCAGGAGACAACTCCATTGTGTGGGAAGCGCGGGATGTTCCAAAGCTTCGGTTCTTGGGCAGGGGAGACACGGGAAAAGTGGAGTTCTGGATTCACGCCCAGAAAACCATTGAGCAGTTTTCTTTGGAAGACAAAAACCTCTTGCTTCGCACGCGCGTTGTGCTTTCGGATTTACGTGAAGAGTTTGACGTAAAGGTGAACTCCCGCCTTTCAGTCAACCAAAAAGCGTTTTACCAAGATGAGGTATTTGGGAACCAGGGGCCGCTTCCTCCAAGAGTTGGAGAGCGAACCACGTACACTGTTGTTTGGGAAGCGCAGAACCTATTCAATGACGTGAAAGGAGCCAAGGTAAAGGCGTTCCTTCCCGCGAATGCCGAGCTTACGGGAAAGGTATTTCCCGAAAACTCTTCGCTTACCTTTGATTCGGTTTCGCGAGAAGTGGTGTGGCTGCCAGGAGACTTGAACGCGGGAACCGGAACCATTTCTCCTTCCGCATCAGTCGCGTTCCAGATCGCGTTGACCCCAAGCTCTGTTCAGTTTGGAGGTATTGCCCAGTTAATGGGTCAGGTGCAGATTACCGGAGATGATATCTGGACCGTGCAAACGCTTTTTGGCACAGACCTTTCGCTCGACACTACCTTGCCCGATGACTCTTCGAGCCAGGGCAAAGGCATTGTGCAGTAGCTTTTAGGATGGTATGGTGGCGCAATAGATGAGGAATGGAGGGCAGTTGATGAGTAAATCCATCCTTGCTGCAAGGATTTTCGTTCTTTTCACCGTTCTGTTAGTGGGCGTACCTGCTCTTGTGGTAGGTGTCATATTCTTTTTCCTCAATGAAGGCAAGGGACGGGGGTATGCCCTGCTTGTCGCAGCAGTAGGATTTGCCATTATTATGGTTGCTGTGCGAGCATTTGAAAAAAAGTTGAAGCAAGATGGACTTTCTCCGTACTATAGGCCAGGGGCATACGGCGACGACGCTGGTTCCATGTTGCGCTACACGGAGCATGAACCCCTGTCGGCTTCTGAACGAAGGGAAATGGAAGAACTGGAAGGGGAGTAAGGGCGATTCCTTCGCCCTTTTTTTTGCTTCGAAAATAAAAAGAGCCACGAGGGATTCGTAGCTCTGTGCTTGAGGATTAGCGCGGTATGGTTTTCGCCAGGATGATTTCTTCAACTCCTGGAGAAAAGAGGGTGCCGGTCATGGTCGCGTACTCGAAGATCGCCGTTTGGTAGTTTCGTACTGCAGTTAGGAAGGCTCCAGTCAAATTTGCACCCGCGAAGTTCGTCTTCCTGATGTTTGCACCCGTGAAGATCGTGTTCATGAGATTGCATTGGATGAACTTGGCACCCGTGAGGTCGGCATTAGTAAAGACCGCCTCGCGTAGATCCATGCCCGTGAAGTTCACGCCGACGAATCTTCCGTTAGCCCCACCGAATTGTGGGCCAAAGCTCCCTCTTAGATCGCCTCCCGTGAGATCTGAATCATTAAATGCGGTTTGGACGAGGGTGGCGCCCAGCAGTTGTATGCCACTCAAGAGTAGTCCTTGCAGGGGAGCGGCAGACAGGTCGACGGTACTACCTTGTAGATCACGGAAGTACTGCCTTGCTGATGCGGGAGTGAGTTTCCGAATTTTTGCCACAAGAGCGAGCGTTTCGGGAGTCGGAATCCTTTTCGAAACTTTTGCCGGAACGCTTCGCTTTCGGGGGACCAGGGCCTTCTTATCTTGGTCAGGCATCGTGTAATCTCCCTTTCTACAAGTTGTGGGATCGTGCTAACTATTTTCATATCACGTATAATTAGTTTTGTCAATGTGACGCTTACCCTTCTTTTTATGCATTGCACTCTTGACTTTTTCTCTAAAAAAACGTAGGTGATAGTTTAGTACCGCGCTCAACTGGACACGTGAGGAAGGAAAAGGAAATGGTAACCAGAAGGAAATCTATTGGTCCTGGGAGAACTGCAAAAATCTCTCTCGGGTGGGTGAAAAGCGTAGTCATCCCGATCCTTGTCCTCGCTATGGTTGGCAGTCTGGTGGCAATAGTCTTCGGCATCCCCATATACCAGAACGCAAAGTTCACCTCCAATCTGCATACGTACCGCACCCAGGCATTGCAAGCTACAACGCCAGTGGAATTTGCAAATGCGCTCAGGCGACTTGATCGTTCCCTGGATGAGTTCGGTATGATCCAGGGCGATACAACAGGGTACGCGTATGCAGAGCACAACGACATGGCGTACAAGCGTGCTCTCATCCGGGAATTGGCAGCTCGCGCGGATGCGTTGGCAAAACCTGATATCGCCCTAACATCCGCAGAGGTTAGTACGGGCCTCACTGACATGCGCTGGGCTGTTGCGAACAGTTATCTGTCGGTCTATGGCTTTTGGCTCTGGAGCCAAGGCGGAGTCTGGGTAGCGGTGTACGTACCCTTGCTCGTGTTCGGTGGCGCATTGGCGCTTGCGATTGCTGTGAGCTCGCTGCCAGAGACGATCCGTAATCCCTTTGTGGCTCCGCCACATCCGGCTTAACCAATCCGTCCCGTTTCCCAAGACCTTAGGAGACGGGCTTTTTCTTTTTAGGGAAATCACGTAGAATGGGAAAATCATGGAAAACTCAATGGAAAGTATAGTTTCTTTGGCGAAAAGAAGGGGGTTTATCTTCCCCTCGTCTGAAATCTACGGAGGCGTGGAGGCGCTGTGGGACTACGGTCCTCTGGGCGCGTTGATGAAGAATAATATCAAGAAGGCGTGGATAAAGAGGTTCGTGCAGGAGCGACTAGACGTCGCGCTTATTGATGCCTCTATAATCATGCATCCCAAGGTGTGGGAAGCTTCGGGGCATTTGAAGAACTTTTCTGATCCTTTGGTTGAGTGCAAAAAATGCCACGCCAGGTTCAGGGAAGATATGAAACCGGAAGCGTGCACGCAGTGCGAAGGGAAGGAGTTTACTTTAGCAAAGCAGTTTAACCTTATGTTCAAAACGTTCCTGGGCCCAGTGGAAGATAATTTGAATGTTGCGTACCTTCGGCCAGAAACTGCGCAAGCAATGTTCACAGATTTTAAGCTTGTGCAGGAAACCTACGGATTGAAAGTTCCTTTCGGAATCGCGCAGGTAGGGAAGGCATTCCGCAACGAAATCACCACAGGAAACTTCATTTTTCGAGCCCGCGAGTTTGAGATAGCGGAACTAGAATATTTTGTAAAACCAGGAGAGGATGAGAAACAGTTTGACTCATGGTTGAAAGACTGGAAGCAGTTCTTGGTTGATTTGGGGTTGAAAGAAGAGAACATGAGATTGTATGAGCACAAGAAAGATTCTCTTGCTCACTACTCAAAGAGAACAGTGGATATTGAGTATAAGTTTCCTTTTGGATGGGGAGAAATAGCTGGGGTAGCGAATCGCACCGATTATGATTTGAAACAGCACGCCAGCGCTTCAGGAAAAGACTTGAGCTACTTTGACGAAGAAACCAAGAAACCCTATATTCCCTATGTAATTGAACCTACCCTGGGAGTTGACCGCTTGTTCCTTGCTTTGCTGTGCCAGGGGTATGAGGAGATAAAAGGAGGGAGAACAACGACCACAGAAGCCGTGAAAGAAACAGAAACCGTGTTACGGCTCCATAACGCGCTTGCTCCTATCCAGGTTGCGGTGCTGCCTTTGGTGAAGAATAAGCCAGAGCTTGTGAAAAAAGCACAAGAAGTGTATGACACTTTGAAAAAACACTTCATGTGTGAGTATCATGGAACAGGGGCAATTGGAAGAAGATATCGCAGGCAGGATGAAATAGGGACGCCTCTGTGCGTGACCGTTGACTTCGAAACGCTTGAAGACAAGATGGTGACTGTTCGTGACCGCGACACCATGAAACAAGATAGAATAGCGATTGAAGACCTTGTGCAGAAACTCCATGAAAAACTCATTCCATAAAACCACGCTCAAAAACGGCTTGAGGATCGTGACTGCTCCTCATCAGGATACCAGGGCTGTCGCTGTTTTTGTTTTGGTAGGTACCGGCTCAAAGTATGAGATACGAGGGCTCCAAGGCATCTCGCATTTCCTTGAGCACATGTTTTTCAAGGGAACTGCAAAGCGGCCGAGCGCCATTGCGGTGACAGAACCTATTGACCAGGTAGGAGGCATGTTCAATGCCTTCACCGGAACCGATTACACGGGATACTTCGTAAAGGTGGAGTATGAGCACGCGGATTTAGCTTTAGATATCGTGTCAGACATCTTTTTAAACTCCATTCTGCCCGTGAAAGAAATCGCAAAGGAAAAAGGCGTGGTCATTGAGGAAATGAACATCTATCGCGACAACCCCATGAGAAGGGCCGAAACCCTGTGGCAGAGCCTTCTCTATGGAGATACGCCCGCGGGCTGGGAAATTACCGGAACCCGCCAAACGGTTTTGGGGCTTTCGAGAAAAGATCTTTTGGAATACATGGAAAGCCAGTATGTCGCGAAAAACACGGTGGTGTGCGTGGCAGGCCGCATTAACGAAAAAGCTGTCATTAAAAAGGTAGAAAAGCTCTTTTCGGGGATACCTGAGCGGGAGTTCTGGAAAAAGAAGGAAGTAAAAATAAGCCAGACACGGCCAGGCATAGTGGTTGAGCGCCGTATTGCAGACCAAACCCGCGTTGCCTTGGGAGCCCGGGGATACAACCTGTCGCATCCTTTGCACTATACCCAGGAAGTCATGGCGGTTTTGCTGGGAGGAATGTTCTCTTCCCGTTTATTCGTTGAAGTGCGAGAGAAGCTGGGCATTGCCTATGACATCAACACCAATAGTGATAGTGACCCAGACGCGGGGTACTTAATGACTTCAGCCGGAGTTCCGCACGAAAGAACAGAGCAGGCAATAGCAACCATACTGCGTGAGTACAAGAAGCTCGTCTCAAAAAGGGTTTCTGCAAAAGAGCTCAAGAAGGCAAAAGATCATATCAAGGGGACTTCGGCTTTAGGCTTAGAAGCTTCTGAAGCAAAGGCCTCGTTCTTTGGTATGCAGGAGCTGCTTGAGCAGGAGATTTTAACCCTGGAACAAATACATGGTAAGATAGAAAAAGTAACGCCTGCCATGCTGCAAAAGGCAGCAGCCGAGATGTTCGTGCGAAAGAATCTCAATCTCGTGGTGCTGGGCCCCTACTCAGCAAAGGCAAAAAAGAAGTTTGAAAACATACTCAATCATTCATGACGTCGCTCAACGAACGAACGCTAGATATTTCCTGGGGAACCATTGTGAAGCTTTCTCTGGCCACCCTTTTGATTTATATCGTCTTCCTATTGAAAGACGTTCTGGTTTGGTTCGTGTTCGGGGTCATTATTTCAATTCTTTTTGACCCGGTTATTGACGTTCTGGAAAAGTTCCGCATTCCAAGAGTGGTTGCCACCGTAGGCATGTATCTTTTGGTGTTTGGTGTTGTCGCCTTCATTCTCTACGGAACAGCTCCGTTGTTCATTAATGAGATAAAGCGGTTTTCGCAGCTCATTCCCCAGTATTTTGAAACACTGGCGCCCTCTTTAAGAGGCCTTGGCCTTGAAGCGTTTTCAGAACCCAACGCCTTTGTTGATGCTTCGGTAAAAGGCGTGGAAAAGTTCGGCTCAAACTTCTTTTCTGCCCTGTTTGCCATTTTTGGCGGCATTGTGTCTACCCTGTTCGTCATTTCCATAGCCATTTTCCTTTCTTTGGAGCGTAAAGGCATTGAGCGCGCCATTATGCTCTTGTTTCCTCGTTCCATGGAAGTCCTGGCGTTAGACGTGTGGACGCGCTCGCAAAAAAAGGTGTCTGCCTGGTTTATTTCCAGAATAGTGGGCTCGTTGTTCGTGGGAGTCGCAACCTATATTACCTTGTTCTTGTTCGGCGCGCCGTATCCCTTTTCGTTGAGTTTGCTTTCTGGTGTCACCAATTTCTTGCCTATTATCGGGCCCTTGTTTTCAGGTGCCATTGTTGTGTTCTTGCTGGCTCTTGAGTCGCTTCCCAAGGCCCTGTTCGTTGGAATAGCTCTGTTTCTCATTCAGCAAATTGAGGGGAACATTTTAACTCCGCTTTTGACTAAGAAGTTCATCGGTCTTTCTCCGGTACTTGTTTTGGTGGCAGTTGCGGTAGGTGGCACCTTGTGGGGAGTGCTGGGCGCGCTGTTCGCCATTCCCATTGCGGGCATTCTTTCTGAATTCTTGCGCGATTTTCTCAAGAAGAGAAAAGGAGAAGTGGTGGTGACGTGACATGGCTACGCTTTTCGTGGTAGCCACTCCCATTGGGAACTTGGAAGACCTCACCCTGCGCGCCTTGAGAACGCTCAAGGAAGTTTCTTTTATTCTTTGCGAAGACACGAGAGTAACGCAAAAGCTGCTTTCGCGATACGAAGTTAAAGTTCCCACCATAAGCTACCACCAGCACGCGAGCGAAAAAACGAAAGAGTATGTCTTTGAGCTGCTCTCGCAAGGCAAAAGTCTTGCTTTAGTGACAGACGCGGGGACTCCCGGCGTGTCAGACCCAGGCAACGAACTCATTGATTACCTTTTGGAAAGAAAGCCCTCTTTAAGCATTGTTCCCATACCAGGAGCGTCAGCAGTGTCTGCGATCGCGAGCATAGCGGGCCTTCCCATGGATAAGTTCCTGTTCTTAGGGTACCCTCCGCACAAAAAAGGAAGGAAGAAGTTCTTCGAGGAAGTGGCGCAATCTGCCCGCCCTGTTATCTTTTATGAATCCCCGTACCGGATTTTAAAAAGTCTCCAAGAACTAAAAACTATAAACTACCAACTACAAACTGTAGTGGGGAGAGAACTTACCAAGAAGTTTGAAACCGTGTATCGCGGTGCTATTGACCAGGTGCTCGAAATGCTGCAGAAAGATAAGGTAAAGGGAGAGTTCGTGGTTGTGGTCGGAAGACCGTAACGGGTTTATATAGCAACAGCTATTCCCTAAGTGAATTATATGGTATACTGGAGGAATGGGAAGAAGGTTGTTGATTTCCCCCAAACAACTTAGAAAGCTCTATTGGGAAAGTAAGCACACAACTTTTGAAATTGCTCATTTTTTCAACTGTACCGCAGGGACGATAGTCAACCGGATGAAAGAATACGGTATCCCGAGAAGGGTTTCAGGCCCTAAGAGGGCTGGAATAAAAAAGGATACGCTATCTTATTTGTATTTGACACGCGGACTATCCGCAGAAAAAGTTGGGCGAATTTATCATTGTGATCAGACTGTTATTTTGCGTACCCTAAAGAAATATGGGATTTCTATACGACATCCAAAGAAACGAGTCTTACTATCAAAACAGATGCTTGCTCTTCTCTATTCCGAGAGCAACCTTTCTATATATAAGATTGGCACAAGATATCATTGCGACCCCAAAACTGTTTATAAATACCTGAAACTTTATGGTATCCCTACGCGTCCTAGGAAGGTAGTCTTAATCAGTAAAACTCAACTTTCCTTACTATACAAAGAAAAAAGATATCCTCTTTCAAAAATTGCTCAACTGTACGATTGTCAGCCAGCCACCATTTTAAGGAAGATGGAACATTATGGGATTAGTCGCCGAACAATATCTGAGACAAGTACGAAACACAAAAAGAAAGACTTTACTGGTAGTAGAGAGGAAAAGGCATATCTCATAGGGTTTCGTTTGGGGGATTTGGGCGTTCGGAAAGAATGGAATCTTATTCATATAGGGTGTGGCACCACAAAGACAGTACAGCTTGATCTTATACGAAGGTTATTTAATGATTATGGCCCGGGGTGGATTACGAAAAAAGATGCGGAAGGACGTTTCCATATAAACTTTGCCTTGAATCGTTCTTTCAAGTTTCTTTTACCAAAACATTACAAAATTCCTCAATGGATTAAGAAGGGTAGAAAGCTCTTCCTGCAATTCCTTGCCGGATATACTGATGCAGAAGGCAATATTGGAATTTATTCAAAGCGTGCTAGGTTTCGCATTAGGTCATATGATTACGGAATTTTGCAAGATATCCATCGAGAGTTTCATCGTCAGGGTATTGCGAGCATTTTTTCTCTAGAAGCGAAACCAGGCGTTGATAAAAGAGGAGTAAGGCATAATGGAACCTTCTGGGGAGTTAGTGTCAACACAAGAGAGGATCTCTATAAATTACTGAACGCGCTTGGTCCGTTTTTACGACATGAAAAACGAAGAAACGACTTAAACGCCGCTTTACAGAATGTGACTTTGCGATTAAGGTAGGGCTATGCAGACGTACTATCTTACTTCCTCACTACCCTATACTAATGCGAATCCCCATATAGGATTTGCGTTAGAAATCGTTCAGGCCGATGTAATAGCGAGATGGCATCGTCAGAAAGGCGAGGATGTCTTCTTTTTGACTGGGACCGATGAACATGGCATCAAGGTGGCAAGAACCGCAGCTGAGGCCGGTGTGCCCCCTCAGGAATTTACCGATCACATCTCGAGTCGGTTTCGGGAACTCATGAGAGCCCTACGGATTTCCAACGATGACTTTATCCGTACTACAGACCAAGAACGTCACTGGCCTGCAGTAAGGGAGGTTTGGAAGAAACTTCAGGAGAATATGGACTTGGAGAAGAAAGCATATGAGGGGCTATACTGTTCAGGATGCGAGGCATTTATTACGGAAAAGGAGTTAGTTGAGGGCAAATGCTCTATCCATAAGAAGGAGCCTGAGAAAATTGCGGAAGAGAATTGGTTCTTTCATCTGCATAAATATACATTTCCGCTTAAGGAAAAGATAGAAAAGGGTGAGTTGCAAATCGTACCGGAAACCAAAAAGAAAGAAGTCCTTCAGTTCATAGAGAGTGAGCCGATACTTATCAGCGTTTCCCGTCCCAAAGAAAAACTTCAGTGGGGTATCCCGGTTCCCGGGGACGATACACAGGTTGTGTACGTCTGGTTAGAGGCTCTAGTGAATTATATATCAGCTCTTGGATACCCCGACGGACAGAAGTTTAAGAAATACTGGCCAGCAAATATCCATATCATCGGCAAAGACATCCTGCGTTTCCACGCAGTTATTTGGCCTGCGATTCTTCGCGCTCTAAAGATAGATTTACCAAAGACGATTTTCGTCCATGGTTTTATCACCGTGGAAGGGCAGAAGATGTCTAAATCTCTCGGAAATGTGGTAGACCCGTTCGCGTTAGTAGAGAAATATGGGACCGACGCGGTGCGGTACTACCTCCTGCGCGAAATCCCACCCTTTGAAGACGGGGATTTTACCGAAGAAAAGTTCAAAGAGCGATATAATTCTGATTTGGCAAACGGACTGGGAAACTTAGTGTCAAGAGTTTTATCTTTAGCTCAAAGGAACAATAGCCTTAAACCCCCTTACTCCTTAAAGGGTGCGGATCAAGAATTTACTAAATTCTTTAGAGAAAGAAAAAATCACTTTGTTGAGGATTATCTAGATAATTTTCGTTTCAGTGAGGCATTAGAAGCAATTTGGTACGCTATTTCTTGGTGTGATAAATATATCGAATACGAAAAGCCCTGGGCTTCTCCAAAACCAGAAGTGATCGGCAACTTGCTGTTTGCGCTTGGTGAAATAGCAAACCTCCTCAAACCCTTTCTGCCAGAGACTTCAGAAAAGATTTTGAAACAACTCCAGGAAGGCAAGGGCGAGTCTCTTTTCCCAAGGAAATAAAACACCCGACTTTACACCCCGGGGGTGTAAAGTGGTTCCACAAGAGCCCAGCCATTGACAAGGTTTTGGGGGTGTGTAAAATAGACACTGGTATGACAAGTATAACCAGCACAAGAAGGTATATGCACGCATGGTGCGCCGCTCTCAAGAGGCTGGTTGTTATGTTGTTCGTATAGATTTTCAGAGGGATTTTCTATAGATTCAAAACAGCCAGCCTCTCCAAAAGAGGCGGCTGTTTGTTTTTAAATGCAGTACTAGTGGCTTGGAGCGCCGGGGAGACTAGTACCCCCGGCACTCCAGGCCAGAAAATTGAAAGCTGGCCTGAAGCACATTACAAGGAGAAGTTTCCATGTATGCTTCGGCATATGAAGAGTATCGCGCGCAGGGTCGTGCCATGTCCGAGAAGCTGGAGAAGCTGAACGAGCTACGCAGAAGCTGGGGCTGGGATGGGGTTCAGAGCGCCGGCAAGTGGAGCAAAGCGATGCTGGCAAAATGCGGATGCCAGGAAGGGTTACTCCATCTGCCTCAACAACTTAAGCCTAATAAAGAGCAGCCTCGGAATATCGAGTTTTGGAAGGAGATCGAGCGGCGCTTCCCCTCGGTGTTTACGTGGGAGATCCGCAAGGGCAAAGGGATGATTACTTCCTGTCCCACAGTTGATGGGGACTGTCCTACGCTTTTCGATCTGCTCGTCATGCCCCGCGATCTTGTCGATCAATGGGCACCAGAAACTGGCGGAGGGTTTTTCAAGACCATGCTTTTTGGCAAACCCTGGCATCAGCCGTGGGTTGTGCAGACCCTTTCTCGCACCGTATCTGTGAGTAAGGAAGCAACAGCGGAATGCCTTGGTCTCCTTTCGGAGTGGCAGAAGGTTTTTCCAGGGGAAGGAACATTCGCGCAGGAGAAATTTGGAGTTCCAAGTCTTCTGGTGCGATTGGATTGTGTCTGGCGCAAAGGCACGGGCCTCGGAGTGTACGAGATCGAAGAGCGCCCCGCCGGAGTAGGAATAACCCTGACACTGAATCAACAATTCAGAACGCTTCTTTCTGAGCTCCAAAAGGAATGGCCTGAGTTTTTTGTGGTGGTGTCGCCGCGGCGCGCCAAGCACGGGGGAGACGACCATCTGTGGATTCCCGAAATATCCCACAGCGAAGTTCTTAAGGGAAACAGGCTTGTCCTTGTGAGGGCAGATCCAGATGAGCTGTCGTTTCATGCCCTCGTTTCTCGTTCCGTCAGCACGGTTGCAACCAAGGGCTTGAAATCCTATGGTCGCGCTCTCGGTTTGTGGAAGGCGCTCGCTCCACAGGAAGTCGCAAGAAATCCAGAACAGCTTCCATGGGAGGAGGGGTTCTGCATAAAACCGTTTCAAGGGAGCAAGACTCGGGGTGTTGTCATCTGGAAGCCTGGTGAGAAGTCCGAAGTCAAGAAAAGGCAAGTCTTGGCTCGGATACAGTCTCCCGAGGGGGCGTATATACAACCCTTCATCCCGCCCATGCGCATGCGCATCAAAGGTAAGCCCTATAACTACATCTTCCGCATCTTTTTCGGATACAGTCCGAAAAGGAAGGAGTGGATAGCCTTGGGTGGTAATTGGGACGCAAGACCAGCTCCCGAGGTACTCATCCATGGTGCTCTTGATACGGTCGCGGGAGCTGCAATCCTCGCAGAGTAATGTGTTGAAGGGTTGGCAGAGTAAGATCAGCTTGTTCTGCCAGCCTCCTTTTCTTCAGGTATAATAGATGATATTTTTAGTACACATATGAAATTGGAACAGATTTTAAAAACTCTTATACGATTCAAAACAGTAACCTCGGATCAAAAACAAAACGCGTTATGTTTGCGCTGGATTCAGAAACAGTGCAAAAAATACAAAGTCTTCACGAAATTGATATATCAAGCTTCTTTCCCGTCCCTTCTTATTACGACCCAAAAAACAAAGACGCCAACCCTCTGGCTGGGTGCCCACGTTGACGTTGTTCCCGGTTCTCCCCAGGTTTTTGTTCCAAAACAAAAAGAAAGTCGTCTTTATGGACGAGGGACATTTGATATGAAATTTGCGGTCGCGTGCTACCTTAAACTTCTCGAAGATCTGAGCAAAAAACTTCCTCGTTACGACTTTGGCATAATGCTCACAAGCGATGAGGAGATCGGAGGAGAAGAAGGGGTGAAGTACCTTGTTGCCAAAGGATACCGGTCAAAAGTTGTTTTCATTCCCGATGGCGGGCAAAACTGGGACATAGAAAAAGGGGCCAAGGGCGTTCTGGAGCTTGAAGTAGTAAGTAAGGGGATCTCTGCACATGGTTCCAGAACATGGCTTGGAGGAAACGCGATTACCTCGCTTATGGGGTTTCTTGATAGAATTCAGAAGCTCTTTCCCCAAGAACCTTGCGGTGACACTATACATTGGCACGCAACATGCAACGTTGGCGTCATTGAAGGAGGGAAAGCGGCTAATCAGATTCCAGATTTCGCGAAGGCGCAGCTTTCGATCAGAATTCCTTCTGAGTCGCAAACAAAGGCACTCTTAAAAAAGATCCGAGCCCTGGAAAAGAAATTTCCTTCTATTAAAGTTGCCATCGTTCACGCCACCCCCAGTTTCAGGAATGACTTTAAGCTCTCTTTCGCAGAGTTATTTTCCCGCATAGCAAAGAACAAATATGGCATCAAAACCGGTTTGGATCTATCCCACGGAACCTCTGATGCGAGATTTTTTGTGCAGAGGGGAATTCCTGCGGTATCGGTTCGCCCTCAAGGCGGAGGCCACCACGGAGAAAATGAGTGGATTGACCTGAAAGACTTAGAAAGATTCTATAGTGTCTTCAAGGACTTTGTGATACAAGTTTCGCAGAAAACTTGACAGGATTTGTTATCTCGTATACCCTTTGAAGTACAATCATGAATACGCGAAACTTCTTTTACTTCTTTTTTACCAGCCCTAGCGGAGAGCAAGGTAGTTGTTCGTGTTAAAAAGTAGATAAACGAGCATTCAACCCAGCCCTTCGCCAAACGAGGGGCTGGTTTCTTTTGGACGCGGATGTATGCTGATTGGGCGGATTTATGCGGATATTCTCTGACTTCTGCGCTTACGGAGGTGAGTGTGGAGGCCAGGGAACATTCTCTGGGATAGCTGTTTAACAAGTGAATAAGGGCACAGGAAAGGGAGGACCACTGTGAGGCAAACTTCAAATCTAAACGTAGAGTCCATGACGCCCTTGGAACCGCCGGACGCGTTCCTGTTAAGGTTTCCCATGACCGATGCGATGAGCGAGCTCGTCGCAGACAGTCGCGAGCAGATCCGGCGTATCATCAATGGGGAGAACGACCGTATGCTGGTGCTGGTCGGTCCATGCTCGATCCATGATGAGAAGGCCGGCCTTGAGTACGCCCGCCGACTCGCCGAGCTCAAGAAGCGCGTGGAAGACCGCATCATGATCGTGATGCGGGTCTATTTCGAAAAGCCCCGAACGACAATCGGCTGGAAGGGATTCATCAATGACCCTCACCTAAATGGTTCGTTCGACGTGCCGACCGGTTTGACCCGTGCCCGGAAGTTTCTGTTGGATGTCCTGGATACAGGGCTGCCGGCAGGAATTGAGTGGCTTGACCCCGTCACGCCACAGTACCTGGCAGACTTGATGTCATGGGGCGCAATTGGCGCCCGGACGGTAGAGAGCCAAACCCATCGCCAGTTGGCGAGTGGCTTGAGCACGCCAATCGGCTTCAAGAATGGAACAGGCGGCACTGGTCATTCTATCCAGATCGCCGTTGACGCAATTGTTGCCGCGCGTGCGCCGCACACGTTCCTTGGCGTCGATACCGCTGGTCGGGTCAGCGTCATCAAGACAACTGGGAATCCAGACGCGCACGTGGTTCTTCGTGGAGGTGTCCAAGGGACGAACTACGATGCTGGGCATGTTGCCGACGCGGTTGCGCGCCTCAAGAAGGCCGGCTTGCCGCCGTACCTCATGGTCGATTGCTCACATGGCAACTCGAACAAAGATTACCGCAACCAACAGGTTGTGTTCCGCAACGTGCTCGAGCAGCGGGTATCCGGCAACCGGCACCTGGTCGCCCTGATGATCGAGAGTCACCTGAATGAAGGCAACCAGAAGCACGACAACGGCGATCCTTCGAAGCTGAAGTACGGCGTGTCGATCACCGACGCATGCGTAGGTTGGGAGAGAACCGAGGAACTGCTCCTCGAGGCGCATTCCAGACTTCGCGCCATGGAACCTGTAAGCGTATAGGAACGAAAGGGCAGGGAGAATTCGCCAGTAGGCGGTTCTCCTTGCCCTCTTTTTTTTATCTTCCCTTGACACAACTCTTTGGCTCGAATATACTCAAATAATATGTTAAGAGGTCTCCGCCAATTTAGGTTGGGCTCAAAACAGTCTGCTTTAACGGCAAAGCAAATTGTTTTGGTTTCCAAATTGATTGCCTTGCGGGCGGAGAGGTCTTTTCGTACGTTCAACTAGGTGTAAACTTGTAGGAACTTGAAAAGACCTCCCGGAACAAGGAGGTCTTTTCGTTTGAGCATAGCTGAATCCGCCAATCAGCGGATCCAGCTGCGCTCAAGCGAGGCAGATTAATCAGTTCTCTAGTTCCCAGAAGGGGGAATCGGGCAATGGAGCCTAATCTTGGAGGAAGAATTTCTGGTCTAGATGTCCGTCTCGCAAACTACGTGGCAGAAAAAAAGGCACTACAGAAAAAACTAGCGAGTTCGGCGGTTCCTCCAGAAAAGAAGGAACGATGCCGCCAGCGACTTTCGCACCTGGAAGCAACGGTCATCCCCAGGACTGTGCATGAACTCCAGGTCTCCCCCCACTAAAGGGATAGGAGTATTTTCTAGTTAAGGGTTTCCTCTTTAGGAAGCCCTCTTTTATTTCTTAAACCTTTGCTACAATAAGCCAATGCTTATAGACACCCATGGCCACGTAAGTTTCAACGCTTTCAAAGAAGACGGTGACGCTGTGTTGAAGCGCGCATTGGAAAACAATACTTGGGTTATTATGCCAGGAACGCAGTTTTCAACTTCGCAAAGAGCGGTGGAAATGGCGGAGAAGTATGGAAAGGAAGTGCATGCCGCGATTGGGTTGCACCCCATTCACCTGGAAGAGAGGGAAGTTGATGTTTTGGAGGTTCAGTCAGAAAGCGTGAAGAAAGAAGCCTGGATGACTTTTGAAACAAGAGCAGAGGAGTTTGATTACGAAAAGTACAAAGCATTAGGGCAATCAAAAAAAGTGGTTGCAGTAGGCGAGTGTGGCCTGGATTATTACTATGAGCCCAAAGGAAAGGAAAAGAGAGAAGCATTCAGGTTAAAGCAAAAAACCACGCTGGCCTTGCAGGTGAAGCTTGCGGAAGAACTTGGTTTGCCGGTTATTTTCCACTGCAGAAAGGCGCATGACGAGTTGATTGAGTTTCTTTCTCAGGGAAAAGTTCGAGGAGTCGTGCACTGCTATACCGGTACCTTGGCCCAGGCAGAGAAGTTCTATGCGATGGGTTTATACTTTGGTTTCAACGGTTTGATTTTCAAGAAAGTTCCCGCGCTTCCAGCCCCCGAGGAGATCATTAAAAATATCCCCTTAGAAAGAATCGTTTTGGAAACAGATTCTCCTTACCTTGTTCCCCCAGAAGCAAAAACAGAGAGGAACGAGCCTCTATTTGTGAAGTATGTAGCAGAAGAAATCGCCCGCATCAAAGGCATTTCAGTTGACGAAGTAGCTTCTGCCACCACCGCCAACGCTCAAGCTCTTTTCAAACTAGGCGAGGCCTAGTTACAAGGAGTAATGCGTTGAGGATTGTTTGATGAGGCGATCTTTGAGGAGGGAAGCGATTACTTTCTCTTTTGGATATGGGGATTCCTTGAGCAGAGCTTCAATGGTTTTTTGTGGAGCTCTGTTTTGTTTTTGAGAGAGAAGGAAGTTCACTACTTTTGTTCTGAATGAGCGGAACGAACCTTCAAACTTGCTTTGTTTTGCGTAGTGCCTGCTTCTGCGATTAGCCCCACTGTTTTTGAGCACAGTTGCCCCATAGTCAAACAGTGCGTAATGCCACTCGCGGGGATCCTTCTTCCGTAGAGCCTTCTGCGCGATCCTCACAATTTCTCTGTCTGGCACGTCCTTTTTGTTTTTGAAAAAGAAGTGCAAGTATACTCTTCTAATGTTGGTGTCTAAGAATGCCTCGGTGTTCCCAAACGCAAAACACGAAACTGCGCGCGCGGTGTATGGGCCAATGCCGGGAAGAGTTTCGAGTTCGCGCGGTGACAAAATTTCTAACGACCGAACCTCAAAATCCCTGCGAGATTTTGGGTTCTGCGCTCTCGGCGATTTACGCTTCGCGACCGTGCTAAATCGCCTCCGAGAGCTCGTAAGAAATTTTGCCGCCTGCGCATTCACTAAGATTCTTGCGGTTTCTTTCAAAGCTAAGGCGCGTCTCCAGTATCCAAGCCCTGCCCATGTTTTGAGGAGTTTTTTGTCTGAAGTTTTGGAAAGGGATTCCAAAGTGGGAAATGCCTTGAGGAAATCTTTGTATTTTGGAATAACCCTTGTCACCTGCGTTTGCTGGAGCATTACTTCAGAAACCAAAATCTTGTACGGGTCTTTCGTATTCCTCCACGGCAAATCCCGCCGATTAGTTTTGTACCAAGAAAGAATAGTGCGTTGAAACGCCAGAATGGTCATACTCTAGAATAGACAAAAAGAACCAGATTGACTATTATGGGGCATTGTATGGCGAACTATAATCCACAGCAAATCGAAGCAAAGTGGGCGAAGGCTTGGGAAAGAAAGAAGGCGTGGCAGGTTGATCTGAAGAAGGTATCCGCCAAAGGGCGGAAGCCCTACTACAACTTAATGATGTTTCCATACCCCTCTGCAGAGGGTTTACATGTGGGGAACGTCTATGCTTTCACTGGTTCAGACATCCACGGCCGCTTTGAGCGAATGAGAGGGAATGATGTATTCGAGCCCATGGGGTTTGATTCTTTTGGCATTCATTCAGAAAACTTTGCCATTAAGATGGGAACGCATCCTAAAGCCCAAACCGCGAAGAACATCAAGCATTTTACCGAGCAATTAAAGCAACTGGGAGCTTTGTTTGATTGGAGCAGGGCAGTAACCACAAGCGAGCCAGAATATTACAAATGGACACAGTGGCTGTTTTTGCAGCTCTATAAAGCAGGCCTGGCGTACAAAGCAAAAGCTCCTGTTGATTGGTGTCCTTCTTGCAAAACAGTTCTTGCAAACGAGCAGGTTATAGACGGGAAGTGTGAACGGTGCAGCAGCCAAGTTATGCAAAAGGAGTTGGAGCAGTGGTTTTTCCGTATTACAAAATACGCAGACAAGCTACTCAAAAACCTAGAAAAGATTGATTGGTCAGAACGAACCAAAATCGCGCAGCGAAACTGGATCGGGCGATCTGAGGGCGCTCAGATCGAATTTAAAATTCAAAACTCAAGTCTCAAAATTAATGCATTCACCACACGACCCGATACTTTGTTCGGAGCAACGTACATGGTTTTTGCTCCGGAGCACGAACTTGTTGAGAAACTTAAATCCCAAATCAAAAACTGGGGAGAAGTTCAAAAATACCTGGAAGAGGCAAAGCAAAAGAGCGAACTTGAGCGTACAGAACTCACAAAAGAAAAGACTGGGGTTGAGTTAAAAGGAGTAAGAGCAGTAAACCCCGCAACCAAAGAGAATATCCCTGTTTTTATCGCGGATTATGTTTTAGCCTCGTACGGCACGGGAGCGATTATGGCGGTACCGGCGCATGACGAACGCGACCTTGAGTTTGCGACAAAATATAAACTTCCAATTACAGAAGTCGTAATTCCTTGGCTGATAGATAAGCGCAACCCGCCTGTTGCGGGAAAGAAAAAGGTTGAAAGGAGAAACGTGCACGCCATAGTAAGAAATCCAAAAGACGGCAAAATCCTGTGCCTCAAATGGAAGAAGTTCAACTGGCTCACGTTTCCCATGGGAGGGGTTGAAGAAAACGAAGATATCGTGAAAGCAGCCCGCAGGGAAGTAGAAGAAGAAACAGGGTATACCAACTTGAAACTCGTGCGCGTGCTGGGAGGCCAGGTTTGCGCGGAATATTTCGCGGCCCATAAAGACGAAAACCGCGTTTCGTACACTACCGCGGTTTTGTTTGACCTCGCGGGAGAAGACAGGGTTGAGGTTTCAGAAGAAGAAAAAGAGCGGCACGAAGCTCTGTGGCTTGAAAAGTCCCAGATCACTCCTCAAAACATGACCCATACGGAAACTGGAATATGGCTTTCAAGATGGGAAGGGAAGTCTGGGTCATACCTAGGAGAGGGTGTGCTTATCAACTCAGGCAAGTTCAATGGCATGAACTCGAAACTTGCCATGGGTGAAATCGTGAAGTTCGCAAAGGGGCAAAAGAAAGTAAATTACCATTTGCGAGACTGGCTTATCTCGCGCCAGCGCTACTGGGGCCCGCCCATTCCTATTATCTACTGCAAGAAGTGTGGCACAGTGCCGGTTCCTGAAAAAGACCTGCCTGTAAAACTTCCTGAAGTGAAGGACTTTAGACCTACAGGAACAGGGAAATCACCTTTGGCTTCTGTTGCGAGCTTTATGAACACCAAGTGCCCAAAGTGCAAAGGTAAGGCAGAACGCGAGACTGATGTTTCAGATACATTCCTAGATTCAGCCTGGTATTTCTTCCGCTATCCTTGCACAGAGTTCAAGAACAAACCCTTTGATAAGGCAAGGGTCAAAAAATGGCTTCCGGTAAGCATGTACATTGGAGGCCAGGAGCACGCGGTGCTGCACTTGTTATACACCAGGTTCATCACCATGGCTTTGAAAGACATGGGGCACATTGCTTTTGATGAGCCCTTCAAAAAGTTTCGCGCGCATGGATTAATCACCAAAGAGGGCGCCAAGATGTCGAAATCCAAAGGGAACGTGGTGAATCCGGACGAATACTTTGTGAAGTATGGAGCAGACACTGTTCGCATGTACTTGATGTTTCTCGGGCCCTTTGCAGAAGGCGGAGATTGGAGTGACAAAGGGATAGTTGGGATATGCCGGTTCTTGAGTCGAGCATTTGAGCTTGTGACAGCAAAGACTGAAGCAAAAAACGATCTGGTTAGTTTGAGAAATAAAACGATCAAAAAAGTCACCGAAGACCTTGAAAATCTAAGATACAATACCGCCATTGCTTCTCTGATGGAATACTCGAATGAAATGAAGGATGGAGGAAAGAAAGACATTGAAACGCTTCTCATCCTTTTAGCCCCTTTTGCCCCATACATGACAGAAGAGCTTTGGAGTAAACTTGGTCATAAAGACAGCGTGCACAATCAACCGTGGCCAAAGTACGACGTGAAGCAGGTGAAAGCAGAGCGTATTCGCTTTATCATTCAGGTGAACGGCAAAGTGCGCGATGTTATGGAGTTGGCGGCAGACACGAGCGAGAAACAAGCAACGGATTTTGCTTTGAAAAGCAGGAACATTCGAAAGTGGGTGGGAAACAGCAAGGTAAAGCGCGTGGTGTTCGTTCCTGGAAGGTTAGTGAATATTGTGGTATAGGAATGTTCTATGTGTGGAATTATCGGGTATATTGGAAAAGAACAGGCCCTCCCTCTATTAATGGAAGGGTTGAGGAGGGAAAGCTACCGGGGGTATGATTCCTCAGGCGTTGTTGTGTTCGGTTTAGAGCCCGTGTGCGTCAAAGCAGTGGGAAAGCTGGAGAGTTTGGAGCAAAAGGTAACGGATATCTATCCCAAAGGCACCATAGGGCTTGGCCACTCACGCTGGGCAACGCACGGAGGGGTGACAGAGGCAAATGCCCACCCGCACGCGGATTGCAAACAAAATATCTTTCTGGTGCACAACGGTATTATTGAGAACTATCAAGTACTCAAAGAAAAACTTAAAGCAAAAGGCCATACCTTTCTTTCGGAGACAGACACAGAAGTTTTGCCCCATTTAGTAGAGCATTTCTTCCAGGGAAACTTAGAGGAGGCAGTGAGGAAAGCTCTGCAGTATGTAAGAGGGAGTTATGGTATTGCGGTTATTGCGAAAGAAGACCCGGGCAAGATAGTTGCAGCGAGAGTATCAAGCCCCTTGGTTTTCTCAGTGAACGGAAGCGGAGGATTCGTTGCTTCAGACCCTTCGGCTTTGATTAGCCATTCCAATAAAATGGTGTTTTTGGATGACGGAGAGATAGCGGTAATCAAGGAAAGCACGTTCGAGGTGTTCGACTTGCAGAGAAACCTCAAGAAAAAAGAAGTCACGGAACTTGAGTGGACTTTGGAGGAGGCACAAAAAGGAGGGTATGAGCATTTTATGCTCAAAGAAATCATGGAGCAGCCGGAAAGTATTGAGAACAGCATACGAGGGAGGATTCTTGCAGAGGAAGGAAGAGCAAGATTAGGAGGTTTGGCAGAAGTGGAGAAATCTCTGAGAGAAGTTCAAGGATTGAATATTATTGCGTGCGGCACTTCTTTGAACGCGGGCTTGGTGGGAGAGTATATGCTGGAAGAATACGCGGGGATTCCCGTGGATGTGGATTTTGCTTCTGAATTCCGCTACCGCAAACCAATTATCGATAAAGATACTGCCTCCCTTTTTATTTCCCAATCTGGGGAAACCGCGGATACTCTTGCCTCGCTCAAAGAAGTGAAGGAAAAAGGAGGGTTGGCTTTGGGAATCGTGAATGCAGTGGGTTCTTCTATTACAAGAGAAACTGATGCGGGAGTCTACAACCACGCGGGCCCAGAAATTGGAGTGGCTTCCACCAAGGCGTTTACTTCGCAGCTTGCTGTGCTTTCCCTTCTTACGTTGCTTCTGGGAAGGCAAAGGCAGTTGTCTCTTGTTATGGGCCAGAGGATCGCGAAAGAAATTGCGAGAGTTCCCGAACTGGTCTCGCAGATCCTTTCAAAAGCAAGTTCTGTTGAGGCGCTCGCGCAAAAATACAAAGGCTTTGAGAACTTCCTATATATAGGAAGGAAATATAACTATCCTGTTGCCCTGGAAGGAGCCCTGAAGCTCAAGGAGATATCGTACGTGCACGCGGAGGGATACGGGGCAGGGGAAATGAAGCATGGCCCCATTGCGTTGATTGATGAAAACTTCCCAACCATTGCCATTTGTCCTTCTGATTCTGTATACGAGAAGATGATTTCGAATATTCAAGAAATCAAAGCGCGAAACGGGAAAGTGATTGCCATAGCTACTGAAGGAGACGAAGGTATTAAAAGTATTGCAGACGATGTCTTCTACATTCCCAAAACCCTGGAAATGCTCACGCCCCTTCTTTCCGTTATTCCTTTGCAATTATTTGCCTATTACATGGGCGTCTTGCGCGGCTACGACGTCGACAAACCCCGCAACCTCGCAAAGAGTGTCACCGTAGAATAGCAGTTCAATTTATTCTATTCACGATTCACGCAAGCCTCGAAAAATAACTGCTATAGCAATAATATTCCCACCCTTTTGGTTTTTCTGCTAAGATAAAGGTATATGCCGCGACTCAAAGGTACGGTATCCCAAGAAATTTTACATAATCTTCTTATTGGAGGCGCTTTTGTTTTGGCGGCTCAATCTCCGTATTTTTGGCTGAACTTCTACAAAAACATGTTCAATGGCAGAGGGTTTCGTTCGTCACAGGTGCGCGACGCTTTTAAGTATCTCCGCAAGAAAAAACTTATTTATATCGAGACGCATAACAAGCAGATATACCTGCGCCTTACAGAAGAGGGCGAGAAAGAGGCGGGAAAGTTTCAGATTAATAAACTAAAAGTTGACCGACCCAAGAAGTGGGACGGAAAGTGGAGATTAATCATTTTTGACATTCCCGAGAAGCTAAAAGTAAAACGCGAGGCCTTTCGCGGAAAACTTAAAGAACTCGGATTTTATCGGCTGCAGAAAAGCATATGGGCGCACGCGTTTCCGTGCGAGGCGCAAGTTCATTTATTGCGAGAATTTTTCGCTTTAAGCCCCAAACATTTAAGGGTTTTAGAGGTGCAAAAATTAGAAGATGATAACTTTCTCAAAGAGTTTTTCAGCGTGGAAAAATAACTGCTATAGCATGAATAGTTCGAGGGTTGATGGGGTTGGGGCTTTGTGGTATGTAGTTTCTTGAACGCGGCGAAACTGTTCGCCGTGGAGTTCTTTAGGAAGGGCCCGCTATGAGCGACGCCCAAAAGAAAGAAGACTTGCGATGGACGCAACCTTCGATCAATCAAAAAAGTTGCTGGAGCTTTTCGAGGGCACACCTCGCGAACAAATTCAGTGGCTTTTGGAGTCTGGCTTTTTGACAGACCTCCGCGACACGAACGCGCTAGGTATTGACAGGGGGGAATTTAGGCGACTTATTCGTTGGGCACCTATCCCACAGCAACTTGTGGGGATAGACTTGATTACGTATCGCGGCACTATCTCCTCACTCGACAAGGCAAAGGTAGATAGGGTGGTTTCCGGTTATTCTGGACCTAGCCTTGTGCTTGATCTCGAAGGCCATTCACGAACCGAACACGCGACCATTTCCGTAGATCTGAACTTTGGCATGGTGCGCGTGAAACTCGAAGATGGTCTTGTGTACGTCTTGAAGGACTCCCGGATGTCACCCCTATCTAGTGGAGGGTGGACCGTTCTTATCCCGGATGCTCATGGTGATGTGATCCTTTACCAAGTAATCCAAGAGCGCCTACGACTTCGACCTCGAGTAATCTGATTTCTTGGCCCTCGGCTTGCGAACAATCGCAGGTCGAGGGCGTTTTCTTTTAAGGATTGCAAAATGGGGGTTTTTAAGGCAAGATAGGAGCTATGAAACGAAAGAATGTGGTTGTGATTGGGGGAGGGACGGGGACGTATACGGTACTTTCGGGGTTGAAGGAGTACCCCGTAAATCTTACTGCTATTGTTTCTATGGCAGATGATGGAGGGTCTACCAGGATATTGCGAGAGGAGTTTGGAATATTGCCCCCGGGTTCGGTGCGGCCGGCGCTGGTCGCGCTTTCGAACGCTCCTGAAGCCCTGTCTGAAATATTCAACTTCAGGTTTGCCAAAGGTACATTCAAAGGCCACAACTTTGGCAACCTTTTTATTACCGCCTTAACCGAGCAGTTCGGTAACTTTGAAAAAGCACTTGGCGAAGCAGGGCGGCTTTTGAATATCCAGGGAGAAGTTATTCCTTCAACCCTTCAGCATATCCGCCTTGTGGCAAAACTTGAAAATGGCAAGCTTATTGAAGGCGAAACAGAGATAGATGTTCCAAAGCATGACGGCAGGTTAAAAATACAAAAAATATGGCTTTCTCCAAAAGCAAAAGCAAATCCCAAAGCGCTTTTGGCAGTTAAAGAAGCAGACCTTATTGTGTTGGGCCCAGGAGATCTGTTTTCAAGCATTATTCCCAACCTTTTAGTTGAAGGCATGCCGAGCGCGGTCAAGAAAAGCAAAGCCAAGGTTGTGTTCGTGTGCAATATTATGACAAAATTCGGAGAAACAACCGGATTTTCCGCGGAAGATTTTCTCAATGTATTAGAAAAGTATCTTGGCAAAAACGTTGTTGATTGTCTTGTGGTCAACAAAACAAAGCCCTTGAAAGCAAGGGTGAAGAAGTACGAGAAAGAGAAGGCAGAGTTTGTGCGGTACAATAGAGGATTGCTTCAGAAAAGAGTAAAAGACGTTCTTGAAACCGATCTTTTGCGCAGAGGTGGTTTCATCCGCCACGATTCAGATAAACTCGCAAAAGTGTTATTCTCTTTGGTGTAGATAAGACATAAAAACTTGGCTTAGCCAAATTTTGACATTTTAATATGGCGTGGTATAGTTTTTTTTGAACGCGGTAATCGTGCCGCGCGCGCACATTCGGACGGGTTCTCGCAAGGGAACGGGTCCAAAAAGAAAGAGGTAGACGATGTCTACGCTATACTCTGTCGGCCAGATGAATCAACTCGGGGATGCACTTGAACTGGCGGATTTCACCCCTACGGATGTGGCAAACCTGCGAAGCTCTGGCTTGTTGTCCAATGTCAGGCGGGTTCTTCGTGGTTACGCCGAGATTAAGCTCAATGAGTACGTTATCGACTGCGATGCGGATCCGGTCGAGCTCGACGGTTGGACTGTTGTGCGGCATGTCAAAGGTGGGCGCTACGTCTGGAATCCACACAGGATTATCCTCTATGTGTCTCCGAAACGAGCAGTCACGGGCCATCAACTCCGCGAGGACCTTCAAGTAGTCCCAGTTCTGAACGTATGCGTTCTGGATTTTCTACTTGCTCATCCTGCGCTCATTCCACAGGAGTGGAAAGGTAAATTCGTCTGCTTCTACGGAACCGTCTATCGTAACGCAGGTGGCAGGCGCGAGGTGCGAAATCTCTTCTGGGATGGTGAGCGCTGGTATTCAGAGTTCATCCCCCTTGACTTCCTAGTTCAGGATAACCTTCCCGTTGCAGTTCTTGGTTAAGGGTAGCTTGCCTCTGGTGACTTGAGAATTCAGCTACCCCAGCTTAGCCCTGTGCGGCGTTACGCAGCACAGGGCTCTTTTTATCTTTGTAAAAACAAAGGTTTGTGGTATTCTCGCTCTTATGAGTGAGGGTTTAGTGAAAAATTTAAAAGACCACATATTTCGACTTGCGGAAACGCGGCCCCAAGAAGCTGCGCTTTTGGCATGCAAGGAAACTGGGGAAACAGAGAGAAGCTATACCTATGCGGAGCTTAAAGACGAGATCGTAAGAACGGCAAGCTGGCTGCAGCACTCGCTTGGCTTGCGAAAGGGTGACGCACTAGGATTGGCGCTCCCGAATTCCATTGAACTGATCCTTTTGAGTTGGAGCGCGTGGGCGCTTGGCATTATAACTGTGCCCTTAGATATGAAGCGCGACACCCCAAAAGATTATGAGTACAAACTCAAACTTACGGGAGCTAAGCAGGTTATATCCAAAGAGGAGCTGAAAGCATTGGCTCAATTCAAAGCCCCGGAGAAAGAAATTATCTGGCAAGATGGCATTTCGCACCCAGCTCTCGTGCTGTTTACTTCAGGCACTACTGCGAAACCAAAAGGAGTTGAGTTGAGTCTTGAGAACTTGCTGGTTAATGCCCAGGGCATTAAAGAGTGGTTCCAAATCACAGAACAGGATAGGTTTCTTGTGCTCTTGCCTTTGTACCATATCAACTCCACCACGTTTTCTTTAGCTTCTCTTGTCGCGGGAGCAAGCATTGCCACGGTTCCGGGATATTCCAATTCCAAGTTCTGGCAGCAGCTCGCGAATACACAGGCTACCTTTACTTCCATTGTTCAACCATTTGCTATGACCAGCTTTCAAGAAGAGAGGAGTTTGAAGCTATAGAATCCAAACTCAAAGTAACAAGAATCCAGATAGGGTCAGCCCCTGTGGTCCCCCATGATTCGCAGAAGTTCGTGGAGCAGTTTGGCATTCCTTTGTATCAGGGTTATGGCCAAACTGAAACTGCTTTGCGCGTGACCGGCGTGCCATTGGATATTGAAAGAGAGTTGTATGCAAAGCTATTGCGCGAAAACAGCATTGGAAAACCCATGAATTGGGCAGAGGTTGAGATCATGGATGCAGAAGGAAACATCTTGAAGGAGGAACAGGAGGGCGAACTTGCGGTAAAAGGCAAAGCCGTGATGGCAGGGTACATGCAAAATGAGGAAGCAACCGACAGTGCTTTCAAGAACGGATACTTTTTAACTGGAGACATCGGGTACTACAAAGTAGTAGATACCGTTCGGCACTTCTTTCTTAAAGGGAGAAGCAAAGAGATCATCATTAAAGGAGGAGTGAACCTTTCTCCTGTTGCGATTGAGAGTAAGTTGAAAGAGATGAACGAGGACATTGACCAGGTGTATGTTATTGGCCTCAAAGACGAGCGGTACGGAGAAGAGGTCGGTGCCCTTGTGTGCTGGAAACAGGGAAATGAGGAAGAGAACGAGCTCAAGCTGAAATACCAGCTGACAAACCCTCTTGAGTCTCTGGTTCCCTTTGAGGTGCCCAAATACATTAAGAGCATTAAGGCAGAAGAGCTTCCCATGACGTCCACGGGAAAGGTGCAGCGCTCGGTTATCAAAGCAACGATTCTGCAGAGCGAGTTTACAAAAACATCTCTGTTCGCGAAAAACGAAACGCATGAGTTTTTGCGCCTAACCCAAGAAGATAGGCCCTTGCTGAAAGAAGCGCTTGAACTCTACAACCGTTGCTGGCAACCCTTGGTGCTCGACGAAAAAACGTTCTTGGAGCAGGCGCAAAACGGCGTTGTTATGGCAGCTCTCGGCAAAGACAGGAAGGTTGAAGGACTCATTACTTTTTTGCGAATCTCAAAAGGAGAAGAGGAGTTGAAAACGAGCACGTATAGGAAACTGACTGACAATTTCACACTTAAGAACAACGAAACAGAAGGGGATACAATCGTATGTGTATCCGTTTGTTCTGCTGCCTATGTTCCGCCTTCACAAATACCCCAAAAAGGGGACACGAGTGCTCCTACTCAAAAGGAAATGCAGGAATACCTGGAATCAGGAAAGGACCTGACGTACAATTTCCACAAAAAACCAAAAGGTGGCATGCTGGGCGCAGAACTCGTTTCTCTCATTCCCGAAGGCCGCCCCGAAGACCCTTTTGCTTTGGGGTACAACATGCTTATGTCGTATCCGCTTCGTGACGCAAAAAGCGCAATACATCCCAACGCAAACTCATCAGTAGCAGTGCAGGTAATCGAGGCAGCCATGTCTATTGCACAGAGTCTTGGGGTTCAGAAGCTCTACGTTTATTCTCGGCCCGCGGGGGCTTTTCAATACTTTTCAAAACAATAACCTATGCAGGCAGTTATCATTGCAGCTGGCATTGGGAAGCGCATGCGCCCTCTTACCCTGCGCAAACCCAAGCCCTTGCTGAACGTAGCTGGCAAGCCAGTTTTAAAGCGAACCTTAGATCAGCTTGCAGGCCTTGTTGATGAGGTCATTTTGGTGGTGGGCTACAAAGGGAAAATGATCAAGGACTACTTTGGTTCTTCTTATAAGCAGATGAGGCTTCGTTATGTGTGGCAAAAGAGCCAACTGGGAACCGCGCATGCCGCGAAAGAAGCGCTCGCGTATTTGGAGGGAGATTTTTTGCTCCTCCACGGAGACGATTTATATGAGCGAAACGATATTCAAAAGGTCTTGGGAACATGTCCTGCGATGCTGCTGGGCAAGGTCAAGGACCCCTCTCAGTTTGGAGTGGTTGCAACCCAGGGGAAACGGGTAAAAAGCATTGCAGAAAAACCCAAGAATCCCAAAGGCAGCCTCGTGAACACAGGCCTCTATCATCTTCCCCTGTCTGTGTTTAAGGGGAGGATAGAAAAGTCAAAGAGAGGGGAGTACGAGTTCACTGATTACGTGGAGCAGTTTGTGAAGAAGAACGCCCTATTCTTTTTTGTGACAAAAAACTGGATTCCTCTTTCAAACCCTGTAAGCCTGGAAGCCGCAGCAAGGGTTTTGAAAAAAAGAGAAAAATAGGTAGAATAGGAACATGCAGATTTGGAAGCTTGAACGTGGGGAACATTTCGTGAGAAAAGCGGTTTCAGCTCTCAAAAAAGGAAAGGTGCTGGTCTGTCCAACCGATACGGTGTATGGCTTGCTCGCAGACGCAACCAATAAAAGGGCAGTGCGTAAAGTCTTTCAAATAAAACAGAGAAGTCCGAACAACCCCTTGCCCTTGTTTGTAAGAGACATAGCCATGGCGAGAAAACTTGCAAAGATTACTCCTTTGCAGGAGCGCTTTTTAAAAAAAGTATGGCCAGGCAAAGTTACTGCAATACTTGAAAGCAGAACTACAGGTCTGCCCGCCGATAGGCGGGGAACCATTGGCTGGAGGATTCCCAAGCACCCATTTACCCTAAACCTTCTCAAGGCGTTTCCTAGGCCCTTGACCGGAACTTCCGCGAATATCGTGGGAAAGGAACCCGCGAGGAGTATTGAGGAGGTAGTTTCGCAGTTTGCAAAAAGAAAGCATAAGCCAGATATTGTGCTCGACGCGGGAACACTTCCATTTTCAAAATCCTCAAAAGTCGTTGACCTTACGGGAAAAAAACGAACAATATTGAGA
>MHTR01000012.1:5539-8435 GCA_001823155.1 Candidatus Wildermuthbacteria bacterium RIFCSPHIGHO2_01_FULL_48_25 | reverse complement strand
AGAGCTTTGGCTTCAATTTGGCGGATGCGCTCGCGAGTAACTCCGAATTCCTTTCCCACTTCTTCTAAGGTGTGGGTGACTCCGTCTGCCAATCCAAACCTCATATCCAAAATCTTCTGCTCTCGTGGAGCCAGGTCTGCCATGATATTCTTCAAGCGTTCTTTCAAAAGATTTCTTGCAGCTTCAACAGAAGGAGGAGGAACCTTTTCATCTTCCACGAATTCAGCAAGCACGCTGTCTTCCTCGTCTTCTCCCACAGGAGTTTCCAAAGACACGGTTTCTTGGGATATTCTTTCTATTTGCCTTATTTTACTCACTTCCAAACCCATTTCAGCTGCTATCTCTTCAGGAAGCGGTTCCCGTCCCAAATCCTGGAGCAATCTCCTTTTCACCTGGGTATACTTTGAAATGGTTTCTATCATGTGAACCGGAATGCGAATTGTTCTTGCTTGATCCGCAATGGCGCGGGTTATGGCCTGGCGGATCCACCAGGTGGCATAGGTTGAGAACTTGTATCCCCGCCTCCAGTCAAACTTCTCAACAGCGCGGAACAAACCAAGGTTTCCTTCCTGAATGAGGTCAAGTAATGTGAGATTCGGAGAGCGGCCCACGTACTTTTTTGCAATGGAAACCACAAGACGCAGGTTGGCCCGCGCCAACTGCTTCTTTGCTTCAAGGTCCCCTTGCTCAATTCTCTTTGAAAGCTCTTTTTCCATGTCCGCCGTAATGAACGGAATGCGCCCTATTTCCTTCAAGTACATCTGCACCGGGTCTAAAGGAGCTTCTTGCTCTACTTGAAGCTTCTTTTTGTCTTCGGGTTCGGGCGGCGTCAAGTATTCTCGCGCTTCCTGCACCTGCACGCCTTCTTTTTCCAGCACGGAGTACAGGTTTTCCAAATCAAAAACCTTGCGCTCGATTCCGGGGAATTGGTAGAGAATCTCGGGAAACGTAACAAAACCCCGCGCTTTTGCCTTCTCAAGGAAGGATTGGAGCGCTTCTGCTGGAATGAATGGCTTTGGAACTCGTGTAACTCTCCCCTTTTTGCGCCCAGCGGTTTTGTTGAGGGCGCGGCGTTTTTGAGTTTTTGCCTTGGGAGTGGGTTTTTTCGGAGCTGGCCTCGTCTTCTGCTTTTTTGGCATGTATCAGTGAGAAAGGTGGAAGTTCCTGCTCAGCATCTGGAATTCCTCCATGAGCGTCTTCACTTTCTTGTCATCATGGAGCTCTTCTGCCCGTTTTATTTCTTTTGCAATTGTATCAAGTTTTTCTTTTAAGTCAAGCTTTTGGAGTTCGGATAAGCACCCTTTGAACTCCAGGGCTTGTTCCTCTTCATCCTCCTCTTTCTCCCATGACTCCACTTCCGCTCTCAACGCAACGTATTTTAACGACTCCGTCGTCTCCTGGGGAAACAGAGTTTCGAATGTTTTGAAGTCAAGCTGCGGGTTTTTCTTCATGCCTTCCAAAACCTCCTGCAAAGGAATGGAAAAAAGAAGAATATCTGCATCTTTTAACTCTTCCAACAGCGAGGGCTTGCGGAACAAAAGCACCAAAGCGCGTTCTTCCAAAAGCTTTTTCCTTGGTTTTTGCTCTGCCCGAGCCAAAGGCGAGTCATCTCCCAGCACCGGAACCGCTGCTTCTTCTGGAAGGCGTTTCAACTCTTCAGCCACGTCTTCTTCTTTTACCTCCAGCTCGTCAGCTAATCTCGAGATCCAGTGGGATTGCTCAATGCGGTTGGGTATGCGTTTTACCAAAGGAAGGAACGAGGAGGCAATGGCTTTCTTTCCTTCTGGCTTTGTTTTATCAAACTTTGCCAAAGCAGTATCGAAGGAGAAGTCAAAAATGGATTTCACTCCCTCAAGGGCCTTTTTCCAAAGCTCGGGGTTTTTTGCCACCACGTCTGCGGGATCTTTTCCGTCTGGCATGCTCACTACTTTTACCGAGAATCCCTCTCCAATGGCTAAATCAATGCCTCTCCTGGTCGCGACGTCTCCTCCCAGGTCCATGTCGAACGAAAGGAACAGGTTCGGAGAGTAGCGCTTCAATATTTTTAAATGGAAAACTGTGAGCGCGGTCCCAGAAACCGCGACTACGTTTTCGCTTCCCGCTTGAGAGGCGAGAATGGCGTCTACGTATCCTTCGACCAAAACCGCGTGGTCTTGCTTCCTTATTTCCAGCTTTGCCTTGTCTAATCCGTAGAGCACTCTGCTCTTGTCATACAGCGGGGTATTAGCGGTGTTCAAATACTTCGCAATGGTTTTGTCTTTTGCCTTTTCGCCGAAAATCCTTCCCCCGAACCCAATCACCTGCGAGTTCTGGTCTTGAATGGGAAACATGACGCGCGAGCGGAAACGGTCAAACGGCTGGCCCTCCACCAAAACGCGCAACCCTGCTCTGCTTGCCTGGTCTTCCCTGAACCCCTTTGTTTTCAAAAAATCCAGCAAGGAACGGGCAGATTCAGGAGCGTATCCCAGGCGCCATTTCGCAATACTCTCTTCTGTCAAACCCCTTTCTAACAAATACTGACGCACAGCTTCCCCGGTTTTTGACTCTGCCAACTGCTTCTCAAAAAACCTGGCCGCCCATTCAACAACTTCTGAAAGCTGCTTTCGCTCGGTTTGCATGCGCTCAAAGAACGGACTCTGGCGCTTGAGTTCTATGCCCGCTTTCTGGGCAAGGGCGCGCAGCGCGTCTCCGAACTCAACCCCGTCGATTTTCATCACAAAACTAAAGATGTCGCCATGCTCGCCGCACCCAAAACACCTCCACACCTGGCGCCCTGGAGAAACAAAAAACGAGGGGGTCTTTTCAGAATGAAAAGGACACAACGCCCTCATGTTCGCTCCGGCTTTCTGCAGTTTCAAGTACTGCCCCAACACATCCGTGATATCCAGCCGGTTCT
>MHTR01000012.1:373-5516 GCA_001823155.1 Candidatus Wildermuthbacteria bacterium RIFCSPHIGHO2_01_FULL_48_25 | reverse complement strand
GTTCTTAATTTCCTCCACAGGAGAACCCACCATAATGGTGAATATTACCTGCTCAAGAAGAGGAGCGCAAGGGCCGCGAAGAACAGCCCAATATCTCTGAACATGATATCCAAAGAACCAAGGTTGAACAACACGATGCCCAATAAAGAAACCGCGGAAATAAAGGCCGCGGCAAATGCCTTTTTCCCTGAAAGGAGCCACAGCCCCATTCCAACCTCAAAAAGGGAGAATCCAGAAAGCAACAGGTTCTGGGGAATCAAGCCGCGCAGGAACTGCGGGAAAAACCCTATCCAGTTCAAAGGTTCGAAAAACGAGGAAACAGCGGCGTAGAAGAACACGAACGCCAAACCAATTCTCAAAAGAAGAGTTGCGGGGTTCTGCATGAGCTTCTACTCCACTACAATAGTTCCTCTTCTACTCGGGTTGAGATGGTCGTGGTATCCCCAAGAACCCTTTTCTTCAAAGGTAAATGACCACTCCTGGTTGGGTTCAATACCTCCGCACGCGTCAAAGATATTTTTCTCTTCTGCGGTGTTGCATTTGTTGATATCAGACCCGGGATACACCTGGTGCGTGGGGTGAACGGCGGTCGCGGGCCACATGGGACTCGTGCTTCCATTCACAAAGGTGACTGTTTCTCCTAGCTGCACGATAAAGATCTGCGGCACAAACCCGCTGTCGGTATACAAAACAACAGCGCTTGCTATCAAGCCGGGGCTCGGGTTTTCTTCTTGCTGCTGGTTCTGCTCTGCAGCCTCATTCCCTTGCGAAGGTTCCCCTTGGTTTTGCTGCTGGAAGTAGTATGCTCCCCCAACCACGAGCGCGAGAACCACGGCACCCGCAATAATGTACGTAGTAGATTTATTCATATACCTCAATTATAATAAACGCATGAAAACAATACAACTCAACGCCACGGCATCTATTCCCATGCTCGGATTCGGCACGTGGCAGTTAACCGGGGAAGACTGCGTCAAAAGCGTGCGGCTCGCCCTGCAAACAGGGTACCGCCACATAGATACAGCGGATAAGTACGGAAATCACGGAGAAGTAGCGCAAGGAATTAAGCAAAGCGGCGTTCCGCGAGAAGATATTTTTATTACCACGAAAATCTGGAGGACAGACCTTGCAAAAGACGTGGTCCCTGCAAGCTGTGAGCGCTTTTTGCAAAAACTCCAGATAGACTACATTGACCTCCTTCTCATCCACTGGCCCAATAAGGATATTCCCATTGGAGAAACCCTGGAAGCAATGAATAAACTCAAAGAAACAGGAAAGATAAAAGCTATGGGAGTTTCAAACTTCACCAAGCACCATTTGGAAGATGCGTTGAAAACAGGCATAGAAATCACCAACAACCAAATTGAGGTTCATCCCTCATTCAAGCAGGAAGAAATGAAAGCATTCTGCGATGAAAAAAGAATTGCTGTTACTGCCTATTCTCCGCTTGGAAGAGGCCAAGACATTGCTCTTCCTGTTATTCAAGAAATAGCGCGAAAGCATAGCGCAAACCCCGCGCAAGTTATTCTTGCCTGGCTGTTGAGCCGCGGCATTATCGCGATTCCCAAGAGCGACAAGCAAGAAGAAATTGAATCAAACTTCAAAGCACCAGAGCTCGTCCTTAGCAAAGAGGATATTGCAGCTATCAACGTTGTTCCCCAAGGCCCTCGCCTTGTAAACCCCGAGTTCGCCGAGTGGGATTACTAAATGCGGAGGAGGCGAGATTCGAACTCGCGATGCCCTTACGGGCATAATTGCTTTCCAAGCAATCGCACTCGGCCACTATGCGACTCCTCCCTAAAACCTTTTATACACCGAATGATCGTCTACTGCGTAAAATCTTACCTCCTTTTCTCCCAGGAACCTAAAGATGATCCGAAACCGATAATCAACTGAAAAGGCCCAAAACTCTCTAAATCTTCCATGTAGTCTATGAGTTTTGAGCCGCTGATCAAAAGGATTCTCTATAAAGATCTTCTCCCTTTCTTTTGCTTTTTCTTTAATTTCATACGGCAACTTGCGGTAATCTCGCGCGAACTGGGGAGAATATAAAATCTTCATTCCAAATTAATCCAGATCGGCCAGCGATCGCAACACCTTTCCTTTCCCCGCCCGAAATTCTGCCTCACTTTTTTGAATACGCGCGTATAAATCTTCCTCGGCGATTTTTTCGCGAATAAGCCCGCGCAAAAACTCGCTCTTCGTCGCGTACTTACCCTTCTTCATTAAACGCTTTACGGACTTGTCGAGTTCACTCGGCAGGGATATGTTGACTATGGTTCGCATGATTTGATTGTAACAAATTGTATTACAACCTGTCAAGAATTACTTAGGCAGCGACAGAATAAGCTTCGTGAGCAACGGATGCTGCGCACCCAATTTATACTGCAAAACCTTCAAAACCGCAAGGAAATCCAGTACCTCTTCTTTTAACATCTCGGGCCCCGAGAAGATCTCCCAGCCTTCGTTCGCAACCGTTCGTAAGTAATGGTACAGCACCTCATGCTGCGCTTTCTCCTGCAGATAGGCAATAATGTCTTTGAACTCTCCCCTATCAAGCCACGTACCGTGGCATATGCTGCAGAGGTCCACCTCGACCACAGAATCTCCGTACTGCACTTCATACAAAGGAATCCTGTCTTGCGGGCACATCTTTTTTCCTTTTGCAATGCGGAAGTTCTTTTCGTCCTGCCATAGGTCAATATCGAGCCAGCGCAAACTCCGGTCTTTTTCATCCTTTGCTTGCTGCAATTCATCTTCCTCAAACCACAAGCCGTAGCACTGCGGGCAGTAGTCAATCTCGGTTCCCGCGAGAATTGCTTTCTCAAGTCGCTTTGTTTGGCACACAGGACATTTCATGGTTCGTTATAACTTCATTCCTCTTAGTATCTTTATTCTATCACCAATGGGCGGATGCGTCATGAAGAGTTTGTGCATCCACGCTCCTGCCTCTTTTCCCCGAAAAGGGTTTGCGATGTACAGGTGACTGGTGGCGTCGTTCGCGCTCTTCAATTGCGTTGGATGCGAAGCTATTTTCTCCAAAGCGCTTGCCAGGCCTTCGGGATACCTTGTGAGTAAGGCCCCCGAAGCATCTGCCAAGAACTCGCGCTTCCTTGAAATAGCAAGCTGCATTATTTTTGCCAGAACAGGAGCGAGAACAAGCAAGACTAAGCCAATGACAAGCAGAATTGCCTGGCCTCCTCTCCTATCTCTATCTCCTCCGCCCCACAAGGTCATGCGAAAAAAGATGTCTGCCGCTATAACCACAACCCCCACGAGCACCACTACGATTGCGGAAATGAGCATGTCTTTATTGCCGATGTGCGAGAGTTCATGGCTAAGCACTCCTTCTAACTCCGTTCTGTCCAAGCGCTCAAGCAGCCCGGTGGTCACCGCAACCACGCCGTGCTTGGCATTCCTGCCTGTGGCGAACGCGTTTGGCTGCGCGTCTTGGATGACGAACAGCCGAGGAGCAGGAAGGCCCGCGGTAATGCTCAAGTTCTCAACAATTCTATGGAGTTCAATATAGTCTTCCCTGGAGGCTGGCTTTGCTCGAGCAAGACTCAGCACCACCTTGTCTGAATACCAGTACGAGCCAAAACTCATCACAACGCTTATCACAACCGCTATCCAGAGAATGGAAGGATTACCCGCGTACACGCTCAAGAACCAGCCCAACAGAATCACTAAAACCAAAAAACCTGTCAGGTACAGCCAGGTCTTGCGCGTATTGCTCTCTGCGGAAGTATACAGGTTCATCCCGTACGAGATAGGAAACGTTTCGTAACGTTTCCGTCAATTATTGATAAAACCACCGAATCTTTCATATTGCTTTGTGGTTGGATAATGCCACTTTCAAGTATAGAGGTGCAATCTCGTACGGGATTCATTTAGAAGCTGACTTTGGGAGCAGAGCGCTCTCCCTCCTCCATTTCAAAGAACTCCTGCGCCTTGAAACCAAATAGTTTCGCGACGAAACTTGCCGGGAAACTCTCTGCCTTGGAGTTCAAAGCCATAACATTGGTGTTGTAAAAGCGGCGGGATGCCTGGATTTTGTCTTCTGCGTCACGCAGCTCACGCTGCAATTCCAGGAAGTTCGCCGAAGCTTTCAAATCAGGATAGTTTTCCGCGACCGCGAACAAAGATTTTAAAGTTTGGGAAAGCATGTTTTCTGCCTGTGCTTTTTCATGCATGCCCTGCGCTCCCATTGCCTTCGTTCTCGCTTCAGTCACCTTCTCAAACACGCCCCTCTCGTGCTGGGCGTATCCTTTCACGGTTTCAACAAGGTTGGGGATAAGGTCATAGCGGCGCTTCAGCTGAACATCAATGTCTGAAAACGCTTCACGCGTTCTCATGCGCAAAGTAACAAAGCGGTTGTAGGTAAGAATAACCCAAAAGGCAAAAACCGCGACAATTACAATGAAAATCTGCAAAGCAGTCATATCTTTTTTTATACCATACTTTATGTAAAAAGCAAAACTCCCCGCGTTCGCGGGGAGTTTCTCCTTGGCCCGACCAAGGAATTTCCTTGGTCGGGCCAAGGACACAGTATTAGTATTCTCCTCCCATGGAAGGCATTTGAGGCATGCCAACGGCAGGATTTTTCTCAGGAATATCCGCCACAATGGCTTCAGTAGTAAGAAGCATCGCGGCAGCAGATACCGCGCTCTCCAAAGCAACTCTGACTACCTTAGTAGGGTCAACAACTCCGGCAATAATCAAATCTTCAAATGTATCGGTTGCGGCGTTGTAGCCGAATCCTCCTTCTCCTTTGCTGACTTCCGAAGCGATCACAGCTCCGTCTTTTCCGGCATTCTCGGCTATCTGGCGAATAGGCTCCTGGAGCGCTCTCCTCAAGAGGCGAACTCCAAGCTTTTCTTCAGGGTCTTGCGTTTGCTCTTCGAGTTGCTCCAATCCCTTGGAAGCGCGAAACAGCGCAACTCCTCCTCCAGGCACAATGCCTTCTTCTATGGCAGCCTTAGTGGCGTTCAGGGCGTCTTCTGTTTTGTGCTGTTTTGCTTTCTGTTCAACTTCAGTGGTAGCTCCCACTTTAATGACCGCGACTCCGCCAACTAGCTTTGCCAAGCGTTCCTGGAGTTTTTCTTTATCAAATTCAGACGTGGTCTCTTTCAAAGCAGAACGA
>MHTR01000012.1:0-355 GCA_001823155.1 Candidatus Wildermuthbacteria bacterium RIFCSPHIGHO2_01_FULL_48_25 | reverse complement strand
GAATCTGGCTGATCCTCGCGTCTATTGCCTCTTTTTGGCCTTTGCCTTCCACAATAATGGTGTTGTCTTTGGTTGCGACAACTTTTCTCGCGGAACCCAGCTGCGAAAGTTCGATCTTGTCGAGCTTCAAGCCAAGTTCTTCAGAAATAACCTGGGCGCCGGTTACCACGGCAATATCCTGAAGCATTTCTTTCTTGCGGTCTCCAAACCCGGGCGCTTTAATGGCAAGCACGTTCAAAATGCCTCTCAATTTGTTCACCACCAATGTTGCTAAAGCATCTCCTTCCAAGTCTTCCGCGATGATAACGAACTCTTTCTTGCCTACCTTAGCCACTGCTTCCAAGGCAGGAAGGAC